>PAHQ01000021.1 GCA_002705125.1 Verrucomicrobiales bacterium
AAGGTCAGGGTGAAGGTCAGGGTGAAGGTCAGGGTGAAGGTCAGGGTGAAGGTCAGGGTGAAGGTCAGGGTGAAGGTCAAGGCGAAGGTCAGGGTGAAGGTCAAGGCAAGGGCCAAGGTCAACCACCTGAGAAAGGAAATGGAGACCAAGGAAATTATGCCGGAAAAGGAGGAGCCAAAGGTCCCAAGAGAGATGAAAGAGGTTCCAGTAAGTTTATAGGCTTACCAAAACGTGAAAGAGGATCATTAAATCAATCAAACTCTGAGGGGTTTCCGGCTGAGTATGGTTCTTTAATTGAGCAATATCTTAAAAATCTTTCTGATAAAGCTACTGACAAATAATTAAAAAGGGACAACAAATCCAAATGTATATAAACATAATAAGATTACAAAGCACTTCATTAATTGCATTGTGTACAATCTTATTTTCATTTCATTACAGTTTTGGAGCCCCTACTAAAGGCCGTCTTGAAGACCCTGTTAAAGTTAATGCCAAAACGGAAGCAGTCATCAATTCAGCTCTATCATACCTAGCTTCAAAGCAATCCCCTACCGGAGCGTGGTCAGGCGAAACGGGTGAAGAAGCCAGATACCCGATTGCTATGACGGCATATACTTTAATGACTTTTCAAACTGCTGGCAATCTTCCTAACGAAGGACCTTACGGAAAGAATGTAGATCAGGCTGTAAAATACCTTCTCTCACAAGTAAATGATCAAGGTCTTATCGGTGACGAAAACAGTGGTCAATACATGTATTTTCACGGCATCGCTAGCATAGCTCTTGCTGAACTCTATGGACAAACTCAAGACGACAACTTGAAAAACAAATTAGAAAAAATGATCAAGGTTATTATTAGCAGTCAAAACCCACAAGGAGGGTGGCGCTATCAACCCATAGCCAGGGATGCAGATATTTCTGTAACAGTATTAGCGGTTGTTGCATTAAGAGCTGCCAAGAATGGTGGTCTCTCAGTACCTCAGAAAACGATCAATGATGCTGTGAATTATGTCCGAAAGTGTTTCAATGAAAGAGATGGAGGCTTTGGCTACCAACCTAGTCAAGGTTCAGGCTTTGCAAGAACAGCTGCAGCAATATATTCCCTTCAGGTCTGCGGTGAATACGATGATCCGATGGTGAAGTCTGGCTCTGATTATTTGAATAAAAAATTTAAACCGGGTGACCGGTGGTTTACTTATGGAAATTTTTATGCTGCACCTGCTCAGTATATGATTGGTGGAAAGGTTTGGGCAGATTGGTACTCCACTTTAAGTAAATCTCTTTTGGAAAGAGTTAAAACTAATGATGATGGGCATAACTTCTGGAACCGCGAACTTGACGGAAGCAGTCCTGGACCGATTTACTCAACTGCAGTATACACAATGATATTAGCAATGCCTTATCATTACGTGCCCCTTTACCAGAGATAAAAAAATGCCAAAAAAAAAACTCAAATCAATCATATATGGAGTGGGTTTGTTTCTAATTTTCTTAACGGTTCAAAGCCGTTCTGAATTCAGGGTAGACATTGGGAACAAAGACGTCTCATCTTGGTGGGGAGGGCATGTAATTCTTAAAGATAATAAACTCTTTAAAATCAAGGATCATGCAGGTAAGCCTTTAGAGAATATTTCTGAAACTGTTAATTTAGATGATATTGGTAAAATAATTTTCTATGCACTTCCTTCTTCACCATCATCAAAAACTTTTGAAGACGGTCCACTCCCCTCTCCATGGAATCATTCTGCAGTAGGGAACCTACCTAGGGGTGGTTCTGTCACTGTGAAAAAAGGCAGCGTCCTTGTAGAAACATCATCACCTGATCGCAATGCAGAGTACTCGTCATTTTATACTGCCTATCGACCATTGCCCAAATTTGATTCACATATTACTACAAGAATATCAAGAATTGACACTTATGAGCAAGAGACTAAAAGCGGTATAATGATTAGGAAGAGTATTGATCCTGAATCGGAAACCGTCTTTCTAGCACTGTCTCATCGCCGCCCTGCCTCAATTCATTACACAGTCGACGGCACTACGATTAGTAAGTCTGATCCAAGAAACAATTCGAGACCAGGTCATTGGATTAGGTTAACCAGACAAAAAGGTAAGATCACAGGGTACGTATCAGCTGATGGTAATTTTTGGAGAGAGTTAATGTCATTTTCGGATAACATGGGCGATTCAGCTATTGCCTGCATTGTCGGTCAAGGCAGAAAACCCAGACGTAAATGGGCAACTGTATTTGACCACTTATCAATAGGAACAATTAAAGAATTAGGAACCCAAAAAATCATGGAGCCTAAAATAGCTTTAATTGATGGAACCATCTTTCATTCACCCATAGAATCAGCAACTAAATCCCTTATCAAATTAGGAGGCCTAAACAAAGGCAAAGTTATTCCAGCACTAACTATTTCAAGAATTGAATTTAATCATCCTATCGATGGTAAATTTGATAAGTTTTTAGATGGACAGAGAAATGGTGTACTTTTATCAGGTGGAGATTTTTTTGAATGTGATTTAACTTCAATTTTGAGAAATGAAAATGGAATCGAGATGAATTGTAATTCATCATTATTCGGTAACAAAACTTTTGATCTGAGTGGAGCTGTGGATGCAATGGTGTTTAGACCAGCAGGAAAAAAAGCTCCTCCTGGACAAAAATTCACGATTATCACATGGCAAGGAGGTAGAATATATGGCAATAATTTACGACTAAACGAAAATGGTATTTCAATAGATACTATTCGCCTCAGAACACAAAAAATCCCCTTAAATCAGATAAAAAGCATTACAAAGAACATCCAAATCTAAAAGGTTTTATAATTTTCACCTTGATTGCTTGCATCATTATCAATTCCTGCAATAAATCATCGAGTCAGATAAAATTACAGAGTTAATAAAATAATATGAAAGCAATCCTAGCCCTTGAAGACGGTCGCCATTTTTCGGGTGAATCATTTGGGGCAAATGGTGAACAAACTGGTGAAATTTGCTTCAACACCTCAATGACAGGATATCAGGAAATTTTGACAGATCCCTCATATCGAGGTCAAATCGTCACAATGACTTATCCACACATTGGCAATTATGGAGTAAACAGTAAAGATACTGAAAGTGATTGCCCGCACGTCAGAGGTTTTGTGATAGAGGAACTGTGTGACGTTCCAAGCAACTGGAGATCAGAATCATCCCTTCACTCTTATTTGGAAGAAAATAACATTATTGGAATTCAAGGAATAGACACTCGAGCCCTCACCAAACATTTAAGAGAAAAAGGTGCCATGAGAGCCTTTCTAGGCACTGGAGATATAAGTCCTGAAGAGGCTGTTAGGAAAGCATCTTCAGCCGACAGCATGAAAGGCTCAGACTTTGTTCGTGAAGTCACTACTAAAGAATCATATCAATGGGATCCAGATAATTCTGAGAGTAGAGAATGGGTTCTGGCGAACCCTACTACTGAACCAGATGAAGTTGAAGGTAAGGATCATTATTTATCACTGCCAGAAATCAAGCATCGGATAATTGCTTATGATTTTGGCATTAAGAAAAATATTTTACGTTGCCTACGCAGAGAAGGTTTTTCAGTTAACGTGGTAAATGCACGGACAAAAGCTGAGGATGTTCTATCAATGAAACCTGATGGTATATTTTTATCAAATGGCCCAGGCGACCCTGAAGCACTTGGTGATATTCACACAGAAATCAACTCACTGCTTGGGAAAATACCAGTATTTGGAATTTGCCTAGGACATCAAGTTCTTGCTCATGCGCTAGGAGGAAAAACTTTTAAACTTAAGTTTGGTCATAGAGGTGCAAACCAACCAGTCAAAGATCTAAGAACAGGATCGGTAGCAATTACATCTCAGAATCATGGTTTTGCAGTAGATCCTGACTCACTTCCATCAAACACTGAAGTGACCCACATCAACTTAAATGACAACACAGTTGAGGGACTTCGCAGCACAGAACATCCCACTTTCTGTGTACAGTATCATCCCGAAGCATCCCCAGGACCAAATGATGCTAAATATTTTTTCTCGGAGTTTTCAGCATTAATCGAAAACTCCAAAAACTCCTCCTAACAATCAATAATCATCTGAATATTTTTTTAACAAATTCTTACTGGGTCTTGACGTTAACATCAAAAAAAGACCCATCTAATTAGATTAATTTTTATGGCTAATACAATCATTGTCGGTGCCCAGTGGGGTGATGAAGGAAAAGGTAAAATCGTAGACTTTCTTACAGAGAAGACAGATATAGTTGTACGAGCCCAGGGTGGTAACAATGCTGGGCACACCGTAATTCACGATGGAAAAAAATATGTTCTTCACCTAATTCCATCGGGAATTTTATGGCCTGAAAAAAATTGTGTTATTGGCAATGGAGTAGTTATTGATCCAGTCTCCTTGCTTGAAGAATTTGATAAACTTGAGGGACAAGGAATCTTAATCAGCCCCGACAATCTAGTAATTAGCAATAGAGCTCACCTAACTCTTCCTTATCATAGAATTTTAGATTCCTTTAGAGAATCTGGACTAGGTGGCAAAAAAATTGGAACTACAGGCCGAGGCATCGGTCCAACATATGTTGATAAGTCAGAAAGATCTGGCATAAGAATGTCTGACCTTTTCAACCAAAAAAAATTGGTCGAAAAAATCGAATCTAAAGTCGAAAAAGCAAACTCATTACTAGAAGGAAGTGACGTAAAGCCTCTAGTTACCAACCAAATTGTTGAAGAGTTAAATAGTGCCGCTTCAAGACTCAAACCTTTCATTTGTGAAACTACAACCTATTTACATGAGAGAATAGCTGAAGGAAAATCCCTACTTTTTGAAGGAGCTCAGGGCACCTACCTTGATATTGATCATGGAACTTACCCGTTTGTGACTTCATCTAACACTACCGCCGGTGGAGCCTGCACAGGTTCAGGTGTTTCTCCAAGAAACATTGACAATGTAACTTGTGTTGCAAAGGCCTACACAACAAGAGTTGGATCAGGTCCTTTCATAACAGAAAATCAAGAATTCTCAGATCGCATGCATGGTATGGGTCGTGAATTTGGGGCTACTACAGGTAGAAAAAGAAGATGCGGGTGGTTTGATGCTGTCCTTGTAAAGCATGCTTGCAGACTAAATGGTGCTGACCAGTTAGCAGTCACAAATGTTGATGGACTTGATGGAATAGAAAGCATAAAAATATGTACTTCTTATGAACTCAGAGGAAAGACGATCACGACACCTCCTGCTAATTCAGAGGATTGGGAAGACTGCTCTCCCAATTACGAAGAGTTACCTGGATGGGGTGATGAAATTACAGCAGGTGCAGAATCAATCGATTCTCTTCCAAAAAATGCTAACAAATATCTTGATCGACTATCTGAACTCTGTGAAACACCTGTAAAAATAATAGGTGTAGGGCCAGACAGGAAAGAAACTCTATTCAGAGACTAGATAGAAGTTTTATTTTCATTAGTTGAATTGGTTTGATTCCAAACCGATCTTATTAGAGCTCGCTCTAAGCGATCCCTAAAACCAAATGTCTTCAGAAACTGAGAATCCCCCTAAACACATTGCCATAATAATGGATGGCAATGGGAGGTGGGCTAAATCTAGAAACCTTCCAAGGTGGAAAGGGCATGAAGCTGGAGCAGAGTCAGTTCGAGAAGTAATTGACGCATGCATTGAAGCCAATGTTCAATATTTAACACTCTATGCGTTCTCTACAGAAAATTGGAACAGACCCAAGCCAGAAGTTACTGCGCTAATGAAGCTACTAGAAAAGTTTCTAGTAAGCCATACCTCTGACCTCCAAAAAAACAACGTAAAACTTCAAGCGATAGGCAGACTCAAGGACCTTACGCAGGGACCAATGAATGCATTATCCAAGACCATAAGCGAGACAAAAAATAACACCAAACTAAATCTGATCCTCGCCTTAAGTTATGGATCGAGGGAAGAAATCGTAGACGCTGTTAATAATATAATAAAGCTTACAAAAGAAGGTAATTTGGATAATACTGAGTTAACTACTAGCTCATTTGAAAAACACCTGTACACATCAAATATTCCTGATCCAGACCTCCTTATTAGGACTTCAGGTGAAATGAGAATATCAAATTTTCTTCTTTGGCAAATCAGTTATTCTGAAATTTTCATAAGTGAAAAACTTTGGCCCGACTTTAATAAGAATGATTTATTTGAAGCTATCGATAGTTACAATAAGCGTGATAGAAGATACGGTGAAGTTTAATTCTATACATTGAGTTAATGCCTCTTAGCTCAATTGTTTGTTGTTAAACTTCGTGTTAGTGTAGGTGATGAAATTTCTAATCTTAGCGTTTTTGTATATTTTAACCCCCTTCTCTATGGCTCAATCAGAAAAGGGAACTAAGAAAAAAACAAAGGAACTTGATGATTATTGGGCTGAAGTATCGCGATCAGTGCGCGAGGGTGATTTTCAAGGTTACAAGAAAACCTGTCACAAGGAAGGGGTATTAGTTACAGGAATTAACAATTCAAGTTATCCCTTATCAGATGCACTAGCACGTTGGGAAAAAGATTTCACTGCAACAAAAAATGGAGAAACTAAATCTAATGTGGAATTTAGATTTTCTCAGAGAATCATTAATGCAACAACGGCACACGAAACTGGGATATTTCTATACTCGACTGGTAAATCTAAAGATAATATAAAAAAAGAGTATATCCACTTTCAGGCGCTTCTTGTTAAAAAGGAGACTGATTGGAAAATTTTGATGGAATATCAAAAATCTAAAGCTAGTGAATTGGAATGGAATGAGTTAGAGGGAAAGAAGTAAAAAATCACACGATACTTTTACTTTAAATGTTTAAAAAAATCATTGTTGATATGGTTCAGATGGAACAAATTATGCTAATTATAGGAAAATATCCTCTCTCTCATGAGCAAAGATGACACAAAGACCATCATGGTTGTAGACCCTGATGAAGATTTTCTTGGTTGGGCAGACAAGCATTTGCGCACTCCTAACACGGATGTCATTTGCCTTAATGATTCTAATGTCGCACTAGAACAATACCTAGAACAGCATCCTGACCTCCTAATTACTGAGCTTTTTGTGAAGCCACTCCAAGGAATGGATCTCATAAAAAAGATTCGATTAAACGATCCTAATGCACAAGTTATTCTAACAACTGCATTTCCTCCTTCGAGCGCAGTCATTGAAGCAATGAGATTAGGCGCGTATGACGTCCTAAGAAAAGAGTCATTACCTTATGATCTAAGACCAGTAGTAGAAGAAGCGCTTAAAGCTGGAGAAGAAATTAAATCCACTTCAGCAAGTGCTACCGAATCCAAAAAGGCGGACGGTCCTGATGAAACGATAATCGGCAGATCTTCAGCCATGCAAAGCGTTTTCAAGATGGTTGGAAGAGCATCTAGAGGTGATGCGCCGGTCTTGATAACTGGTGAAAGTGGTGCAGGTAAAGAGATCGTTGCGGGAGCCATTCATAAATTTAGCAAAAGATCAGGTAGTGAATTCGTCGCTATTAACTGTGCAGCAATACCAGAAAATTTGCTTGAGTCTGAACTTTTTGGACACGAAAAAGGTGCTTTCACTGGTGCTCATTCTTTGCGTAAAGGAAGGTTCGAACAATGCGACGGNGGTACATTATTTTTNGATGAAATTGGTGACATGCCTATTCACACACAAAGTAAAATCTTACGAACACTTCAATCTGGAGAATTTTCACGAGTTGGTGGAAACGAGAACTTAACTNCTGATGTTAGGATTTTAGCTGCAACTAATAAGGATCTCGANTTTTGTGTTAAGAATGGAGAATTTAGAGAAGATTTATTCTACAGACTCAATGTGGTCCGGGTACATATCCCTCCTCTAAGGCAAAGAATTGAAGACATTAAGCTACTTGCGGAATTTTTTCTTAAACGCAACGCCGAACAAAAGAAAGCGCCTAAACTCCGCTTGTCTTCTGAATCAATTGAACTACTTGAAGCTTATAATTGGCCAGGAAATGTTCGAGAATTAGAAAACACTCTCTATAGAGCAAGCCTACTTTCAACGGCAGATGTACTTTTACCNAAGGACATTCCTCTAGGAAATCTTGATTCCGATAACATTTCAACTTCACAAAATCTCGAATCCACTATTAAGGAATCCATTAGCANTCTAAAAAAAGCGTCAGGTAAAAANCCATTGATGGCTTGGATAGAGACAGAATTTGCAAAATCTAGTTTTCTAGAACATGAAAAAGACCTAGATCTGACTTCTANTTTTCTAGGAATAAGTGTTACAAGACTNAAAGAACTACTGAAAAATTAGTCACTAGAGTTGGAATCCGCGAAAAAGCGTAATAGATTCGTGNCCCGATTTGTCGGAAAAACAAAAAGCCAATTCGGCATCATTATTAATAAGACACACCTCTGCATCCAAAATTTTTAAGGATAAGTTAAAGCAGATTGGTGATGGAACTGTTGTGTTTGATCACGTCACTTCGTCTGCTCATCCTTTTATNTGTTCATTAGTTGCAGAGCATTTTTTGAAGCATGCTAACCATAGAGTTTGGATCATCACAGAAAGCCTACAATCCCAAGAAGCTATTACTGAGGGTATCGAATTATGGTCTCAAGGGAAAGGGGCGTATTTCTTTCCTGACCTTGAATCGGTAAGNTCCCCTGATTCCTTACCTGATCAGGAACGCTATGCCGAGCGTATGTCTGTACTCAAAGCTATCAATGATAATAAAAAACTGGCAAATATAATAGTCGTTCTAGAACACAGTCTTAACGAGAACGTCACCACACCTGAATCAATCGATTCGAGTAAAATTTGTATCGATAAAGGTCAATTAGTTGGAATGGACTCATTAATAACTAATCTAGAAAAAATTAACTATGAAAAAGAATCTATTGTAACTGAAAGAGGGCAATTTGCCGTAAGAGGTGGCATTATTGATATTTACCCCATCCAATCTCCTTATCCCTTTAGGATAGAATTTTTTGGAGATGAGATTGACTCCATAAGAGAATTCGATATTGATTCACAAACCTCAATTAATGTTGTTGATTCATGTCAGGTACTTTCAGGAACTCAAGGACAAGGCTTGTGTGAACTTAAAGACTATATAAATAATTCGGACTTAGTTATAAAAGTAGGTGAAAATGATGAGACTTCATCAGTTGTAATTACAGAAGGNTCTTCCGGCCTCAATAAGGAAGAAGACTTCTCAACAGCGTGTTTCGAATCTCCATTTGGATCTTTTGATGCAGGAGAATTCATACTTCAACAAGCAAGATATAAAAACTTTAAGGATACACTTAACAAATGGCATCAAGAAAAATGGAAGGCTGAAATATTTTTCAAGAATGAGGGCGAGATAGAAAGATTTAATGAACTAGCTCAGGATATGGAAGCTTTACCGAAAAATGGTTTTCCAAAGACTGCGACAGGAGGTATTTCTCATGGTTTTACTATACCAGGTTCTAAATTAGCAGTCCTTGCCTCATCCGAAATATTTGGAAGGTATGAATCCACTAAATCACGAAGATTATTTAATCGTGAAAAAAGAGATCTTAACAAGAGAAGGTCTGATGATTTCAGGGAATTAAATTTAGGTGACCGTNTCGTACACATGGACCAAGGGATTGGAATATTTAGAGGATTAATTGAGATAGAAACGGAAGGAGAATCATCTCAAGAAGTGTTAGTCATAGAATATGANGATGAAGCNAAGTTATANGTTCCTCTTGAACAAGCTCACCTCGTATCCCGATATATTGGTTCTGGAAACAANGCTCCTNCAATAGACNGNCTCGGAGGAAAAAGATGGATTAGTNGAAAGGCTAAAGTCGAGAAATCCATAATGGATTACGCTTCTCAACTCATTAAAACNCANGCAGAGAGAAACNCTTTNAAAAGTTACAAGCATTATCCAGACACTAAATGGCAACTNGAATTTGAGAATAGCTTTGCNTACAGGGAAACCCCTGATCAAATCTCAGCTATAAGTCAGACCAANAATGATATGGAAAACGACAAACCCATGGATAGGCTTATTTGTGGAGATGTCGGCTTTGGNAAAACCGANGTTGCTATTAGGGCTATTTTTAAAGCTGTTATGAGTGAGAAACAAGTTGCTCTTCTTTGCCCAACAACTGTTCTNGCTCANCAGCATTANGAAACTTTAAAATCAAGACTNTCTGAGTANCCAATNCAGGTTGAGCTACTATCTAGATTTAAAACNCNNNCNGAACAAAAAAAAACCATCAAAGGCATAAGTAACGGTAGCACAGACATTGTNGTTGGAACGCATAGACTCGTTTCNAAAGATGTTAAATTTAAAAATATNGGTCTAGCCATNATCGACGAAGAACAAAGATTCGGNGTGAANCACAAAGAACGNTTNAANGAAATGTTTCATCTTATAGATGTTCTAACTCTATCNGCGACACCNATACCAAGAACCCTTTACCTTTCACTGATGGGNGTCAAAGACATGTCAACAATNGACACNCCCCCACCAGGNCGGTCNCCTGTAGAAACAACCATTNGTCAATANGATGAAAGAATTATTTCTCGNNCAATAAAAAGAGAATTAAAAAGAGGCGGACAAGTATTCTTTCTTCATAACCGGGTTAAGACAATCAATCGAACAAAAAAACTCCTACAAGAACTTGTACCAAAAGCTAATATCGAGATCGGTCACGGGCAAATGGATGAATCTATTCTGGAGGACATCATGCANCGTTTCATTGATAAAAAAATTGATNTCTTGGTNTGTACAACAATTATTGAAAGCGGCATTGATATACCAAATGCGAATACGATCATAATTGATAGAGCTGACAGATTTGGNCTGGCTGACCTTTATCANTTAAGNGGTNGAGTAGGNNGGTCTGGAAGAAAAGCGTTTGCATTGCTGATGCTGCCAANNTCTTTAATATCGACGGGTGATGCAAGNAAAAGAATCAATGCCATTCGCCANTACACTGAACTCGGATCAGGTTTTAAAATAGCCATGCGAGATCTTGAAATAAGGGGAGCNGGCAACCTTCTCGGCACNCAACAATCTGGTCATATAAGCGCAATTGGATTTGAATTATATTGCAAACTACTCAAGCAGTCAGTCGAGAGGCTAAATGGGAACACTGACGCCACTAGAGCAGAATGCTCACTTTATCTTGATTTCATAAACACCAATGAAGCTGATCACTTTCAGTCAAAAGAAAAATCTCTTCCTGCCTTTATTCCTTCTTCATATCTAGAAGAAACTAAAATTCGGATTGCAGCTTATAGACAAATTTCAGAGCTCGTAACCATAAAGGAAATGAAAGGACTTATACGAGAATGGCACGACCGCTTTGGTAAACTTCCANATGAGGTCAGGAACCTCATGCTTTGCACAGAGCTCAAAATTAGAGCTTCATCGAAAGGAATTCATTCGGTTGAAATAGAAGGTTCAAAATTAATGATGAAGCGAAATGATGAATTTATATTAATAGAGGGTAAATTCCCGCGTATTAATACAAATAAAAATGGAGAACGACTAAAAAAAGCAGTGGATTTACTCAAGAAATTTTGAATATTAGTAGTCTCAATTCTGTCTATTCATTGTTATTAATTAATATACTTATTTTACAAAAATCATTCTCTCTGATGCTCCGTTCATCCGTTTCATTTTTAATTCTTTTCATATCCTTAAGNTTACAAACTTTTGCTGAGAAGAAATCCTTTAACTCCCTAGTCGCTGTAGTGAATGGCCAGGCCATAACCGAATCAGAAGTTCAAGAAGTAACTACTGCTACCAGAAACATCATTATGCTGAGTCAACCTGCCAGTCCAGAGAGAGACAAACGCTTGAAATCACTCCGGCAAACTGCACTCAGNAGNCTCATNGANCGTGAGTTAATTCTCTCTGAATTCATTAAAATGGGGGGCAGGATCAAAGATGAAATTGTCGATCAAGACATACAAAGAATTATAGACGGTGAACCTTTCAACGGTGACCGAAACAAATTCCTTGCTGAACTAAGAAAAGCCGGAAGNACNTTAAANCGTTACAAAGATAGACGTAAAAAAATTCTTAGTGTAGAAATAATGAAGTCCAGTAAGGCAAAAGGCATCAAAGTTGTAACACCTCANAAAATGAAGGAAACATACAACNAGAATAAAGATCGNTTCAGGGAAGAAAGCTTTGCTAGAATTAGNACACTTACAATNCGTAAGAATCCCGATGACCCAAGTAAAAGNACTAAGGNNCANAGAACATTAATGGNTGCTATTCAAAAAAAATTNCAAGACGGTGAAGATTTTTCAGAGCTTGCAAAACAATATTCTGAAGACAGTGTTGCTGAAAACGGTGGCGATCGAGGAGTACTTGGCGAAAATAGTATCGAACTTCGTAGAGACCTAAAAGCTGCAGCTTTTAGTTTAAAATCTAACCAGGTTAGTGAAGTCCTTGAGGATAATTATGCATTTTACCTAATTAAGGCAGAAGACAAAAAACCTGGCAAACTAAAGACGCTTGGAAATGACGTAGTTAAGGAAGAAATCAATAANCTNGCATTACTNGACTTGCGTCGTTCAGCTTACGAAAGATGGATGACTAAGCTTAAAAAAACTGCATCAATTCGCCGTTTTGATAGTNCNGGTAAGCTCATTACGAACTCTTCGGAATAAAAACCTGTAAAAATTTATTATANTACCTACGATTANANCTGTCTAANTCACTTATATTTTCANTAGGAATAATCCAACAAAAATTAAAAATAATATATTCAGATAATGAAACACATCACTCCAATTGCATTAGCAATAGCTATCCTAGCGATACAATCAGAATTATTTGCAGAGACAGCAAACCAAATAATCAAAAAGGTTACTAAACAATCTGCTGAAGCGGTAGAAGCCTACCTACAAGAGAATCCAAAGGCTGCAGATAAATCTGAGGCGGTGGATTTTTTAATAGAATCATACGCAAGACTCGAAATGAGCGAAAGGCAAGCTGACCTACTAAAGAGTAAATACTCAGAATTGGCTAAAGGAGCTGAATTAGTACCTCAAGAATTTTTTGGTGTATTCCAAGAGTTATTCGGCTTACTAATGAAAACTGGATCAAAGGACGGCGCCCTTGCTGCCCTGAACTCTGCAAAGAAAGATATTATTGGTCATCCACAAGCAGAGAGATTTTCTCAATTTTTAGAACAAATGGGTGGCGAGCTAAACAAACCCGCAGTGGGAGACCAAATGGACATGCAGTTCACAAGTCTTGATGGAAAAGAAGTGGATCTAAAGGATATGAAAGGAAAAGTTATCCTGATTGATTTTTGGGCAACTTGGTGCGGTCCATGTATAGCAGAACTTCCAACCGTGATTGATGCTTATGAAAAATATCACGATCAAGGTTTTGAAATTATTGGCATCTCTCTGGATAACGCTAAAGACGAGGATAAACTTAAAGATTTTGTTAAAGATAAAAAAATGCCATGGCCTCAAGCGTTTGACGGTAAAGGATGGCAAAACTCTCTCGCAAAGAAATTTGGAATTACATCCATTCCTGCAACCTTCCTAATTGGCAAAGATGGTAAGGTTGCATCTTCAAATTTAAGAGGACCTGCACTGGGTAAAGCGGTTAAAAAGGAGCTAGGACTCTAAGGTAAAAATCAAATAAAATTTACTGGGCGATCTTCTCATCACGAGAGGATCGCTTTTTTATTTAGATAATTAAACTTTCCGAAAAAAAATTAGTTATTTTTAAATAAATTATATTTTTTGATAAAAATTTAAAAAAAATCGTAATTCTGAAGATTTTATGGTCTATTATAGGCTCTCTACCTAAAATGATCTCCGCTAAAAAAGATCCAAATAAAAATGGAATTCCGGACTCTAGGAAATCAAATCTAGAAAATAAGGAAATAATTTCAAAAATTGAGATAAAAAAACCAGCATCCAAAGCTGCTGGCTTAGCAGCTATTATTCAGACCATGAAGTTCATGATCAGAGAGCCTGGACTTTTGAAAGGTATAAAGGGACTTCTCAAAATGAATCAAAAGAATGGTTTTGATTGTTCTAGTTGTGCTTGGCCAGACCCATCAGGTCACCGGTCCAAAAACGAATATTGTGAAAACGGTGCTAAAGCACTTGCCTCTGAGGCTACTCGGAAAAAAATAACTTCTAAGTTATTTAAAAATTACAGCTTGAAAGATCTATCTCAACAAACTGATCATTGGCATGAATTACAAGGCAGATTAACTGAGCCAATGTTCAAGGATGTAGGAGAAAATCATTACTCTCCTATCTCATGGGATGAAGCCTACAATTTAATCACTGAAGAATTACAAAATCTGGATAACCCTGATGAAGCCAGTTTTTATACTTCTGGTCGAGCGTCAAACGAAGCTGCTTTTATTTATCAGCTAATGGTTCGATTATTCGGTACAAATAATTTACCTGACTGTTCAAATATGTGTCACGAATCAAGTGGCGCCGCACTTGTTGAGACTATTGGTATTGGTAAAGGAACTGTAGACCTTGATGATTTTAACCATGCCGACGTAATCTTCGTCGTAGGCCAAAATCCTGGCACTAATCATCCCAGAATGCTTAGTGCATTACAAGATGCAGTAAGAAGAGGATCAACGGTAATTTCAGTTAATCCAATATTTGAAGCTGGACTCAAGGCTTTTGCACATCCTCAGGAAATACGAGGAGCAATGAACTTAGCAATGCCAATCGCAGCGGACCATGTATCTATTAAACCTGGAGGAGACTTGGCTTTTTTCAAAGCCCTTGGAAAGGCTATAATCGAAAAATCCGAAGATGATGAAAGCATCCTCGATAATCAATTTATTAATGATTACACAAACAAATTTGATGATTATAAAAATTCTGTTCAGTCATCCAGTTGGGAAGAATTAATTGAAAATTCAGGAGTCCCAAAAAATCAGATTAATCGTATAGCAAATGTTGTATCACAATCTAAGGGGATGATTACTTGCTGGGCAATGGGAATTACTCAAACTGAAAATGCTGTAGCTACGATTCGTGAAATCGTCAATCTCCACCTTACGAGAGGACAAATCGGTAGAAAAGGAGCTGGCCTTTGCCCTGTAAGAGGCCATAGCAATGTACAAGGCGACAGAACTATGGGTATATGGGAGAAAATGCCCAAATCGTTTCATGATTCATTAGACTCACATTTTAAATTTAAATCTCCAAGAAAACATGGTTATGATGTTGTTGAAACTATTCATGCAATGGAANATGGAAAGATACGGTTCTTTATGGCGCTNGGAGGCAACTTTTTATCTGCCTCGCCAGATACTGAGAGAACTTCAAAGGCTATAGAGAATTGCTCTATGACTGTACAAATTTCGACAAAGCTTAATCGCAGCCATTGCATAGTCGGTCAAAAGGCGCTCATTCTGCCTTGTCTTGTCAGNAGTGAAGAGGATTTACAAGATAATGATAAACAGATGATTTCAACAGAAAATTCGATGGGAGTCGTTCAAGGTTCGACAGGGATTTTCAAGCCAATATCCAATTATATAAAAAGTGAAATAGAAATCTTATGTCAAATCTCAATGAAGTTATTCCCTGAAAGAAGAGACACCTTCTTGGGATTTTTTAAAAATTATGATCTAATTAGAGATATGATAGAAAAAGTCATACCTGGTTTTGAATCATACAATTCAAAAGTCCAGACACCTGGAGGTTTCAGTTTACCCAATGGTCCCAAAGAAAGAAAATTCGAAACGGAGTCAGGCAAAGCCATCTTTACTTCAAATGAAATACTTTACAATAAATATGACGATGACATTTTAATCCTACAAACTCTTCGNAGTCATGACCAATTTAATACCACAGTATATGGATTAGAAGATCGTTACAGGGGAATACATAACGATAGGGATATTATAATGATGAATGAAAAGGATATGGAATCACGATCTATCAAGCCACTGATGAAGGTCGATATTGTGAGTTCATATAAGGGTAAAGAGAGGCACTTAAAAAACCTCAAAGCTATACCATATAAGATGCCTCGAGGTGCTTGTGCTGCATACTTTCCCGAAGCAAACGTCTTAGTTCCTCTAGATAAAACAGCAAAAGTTAGCAATACGCCTACATCAAAGGATGTACCCGTAAGAATCTCTCAATCAAGAGAAGTGANGGTTTAANTTTNTTTCTTTTGNGTTTGAGAAAACATCCACTCAAACACCTCGGGATTATTATAACATGGCCTCCAAGCATCATGTTTTATTCCNGAATCTTCAGGATATTCTGTGTACCTAATATTACCTTTAGCCTTTTCCAATGCGTTGACGATTCCCCTCGTCCACTCAACTCTTACAACTTCATCAGCCTCTCCATGGTGTGTCCAAATGGGAACCTTTTTTATCTTTTTCGCTATTGATGGGTCAGCACCTCCGCAAATAGGAACTGCAGCAGCAAAAAGTTCAGGGGCAATAGATAATGCTTCCCAGGTACCAAATCCACCCATAGAAACACCTGTTATATAAATGCGGTTCTTATCAACAGGAAGATGTTCAATCGCCTGTTTTATAAGTTTTATGACATCATCAATATAACCCCCTCTCCAACCTTTATTGTCATCGGGGCACTGAGGTGCAATTAAAAAAGATGGNTTATCTTTATAAAATCCTTTTGAAGTCAGTTTTCTNGGAACACTNANGAGTTGCTTTTCGTTATCNCTTCCACCTGAACCTCTNCCATGAAGAAACACTACAAATGGATATCGCTTAGTATTCTTTAGTTTTTTACCACCCCAAAACCTAAATTTGAGAGAAGCAAATTCCATTTTCTCCCAGTTATCATTTAAACGTTCCTTAAAAATACCACTAGGTTCTTTCTTTCCTGGCCCTTTAATCTCTTCAATTTTNTGTTTTACCCAATCTCTGTCCTCTTCAGAGATCTTATCCAAATCAATAGTAAATCNCCTGCCGTCTGAAGCCCGNCGGAGAGTGACGTACTTTTCAGTACCAGAAATGAATTCAGCTTCTAATTTTTTTCCATCTGATGAAACCCATTCTCGNACCTCCCCCGCCACCGAGCAGACGGAAAGAATTAAAAAAACAAAGAAACCTATAGATCGAGAAAGCATGGTTAACTCATTATTACATTTCCCTGAAACATTTGAAATGCAAATTGCATCATTAATTATCTAGAAAGAAGGGTTNGTTTCTGACTTGGTTTGAGGGTTATCAGCCCAAGCACAACCAATAAATAAAAGCGCAGGAATTATGGAGCATAACCACAAAATCGACGAATAATTCCCATTCATTGAGTACGATGCACCGAACATTAGAGGCCCTATGCCGCTACTTATTACCATACTCGACATTCCAACCCCACTAATAGCTCCTAACCACTTTCTACCAAAAAATCTTGGCCAAACTATTCCAGTTAGACACGCAAACCCTCCACCGGCTATACCATTACCAATGATATAGGATAAAACACCGGCACCACTATCTAAATGAATTACCCCTATCACTGAAACGAATATGGCTGCATTCATAATAGCCAGTAAATATTTTAACCTGACGCGAGAGCTAATGACTCCCATTAATATNTTTGAAGTTACGCTAACACACGCCATAGGGACAAAATACCCTATCACTTCAAGCTCATTCCTTCCAAGNCTCGAACCTATAGATATGACATGAAAGGTCACTGCGGTTGTATAGAGAGATATAAATACAAAAGAGAAATTGAANGCCCAAAAGGCCCAAGTCTTCAATGCACGAGAGCATTCATAGTCAACATGAGCAATTGCATCCTTGTGCATTTTTTTCAACTTCTCACCTGATTCATTACCATCCATTACAAGGCCACACTCTTCAGGGTTATCCCTAAAGAGAAGCCACCCTAAACTAGCCATGACGGCTATCGTCAGGATCCCTAAAATTCCCCATGCACCTGACCAGCCAAATTGGTCACTCATCCACTTCAAACCACGAGGTGCAAAAGAAAACGAAAAGGCAGTAACTACACCACTTAAGGCAAACGCTTTTCCTCTATTATTATCAAACCATTTACCTATTGCATTACGACCAGTCATTGTTAGAACACCTTGAGCCGATGCCCTTATCATNAAGAAACCTAGAGTTATGATAACAAANGCAATGATCGATGAAGAAACCGNAAAGATNGGATCAAGGAGAATTAAAAAATTCTTAACCTGGCTCAGGTACATAAGAACAAAACCAGTGGCAAGAGCTGAGTATACGATCATTCTGCGCGCACCTACACGATCATACAATCTTCCAAAGAAGGGTAAACTAAGACCACTAATTACCGTGCCCAAACAATACGCAGTACTCAACTGAACTCTAGTCAGTCCAAGTTCTTTAATCAAAACATCAGTAAAAACTGAGAAACCCATCGTTTGCCCAGGAATACTAAAAACAACCGCAAGTGTTCCAGCTAGGACAATGACCCAACCATAAAAAAAAGAAAAATNCTTTGGTCTGAAAGGAAATGCAGGGTCCCACTTTCTAGGACCATTATATTTTGCATTCTCGTCTTCCGGCATGAAAGACTTTGCTCCATTTGGCGAAAATCGCGACTAACTTTTTAATCTAAACTAATCATCGATCTCGACGGAACCAATTTTAGTTCTCACTGATCCTGGATCCCAATCTTCAAGAGCATTTACATTAATATCAAAGAAATTATTTTGGTCCGTGGACCAAGTCTCTCCAGGCTGGAGCGATTTTGAACTGCCTTCAGGCGTTCCATGCCAACTGATTGGAGTAAACTCAGTTTGATAAACAGCCTCACCTTCTTTATTTAAGAAATCACAATCGATTCTANCGTATTTAATACCAAATTCGCTATTATTTTTTAATTCAAAGGAGAAATTAACCATTCCTTGATCATCTCTTTCACTTTGTAAATTCATAACCTCCATCTGACTCATGACGAGTTGCTTTGCACCTGAATCCAACTCTTCAAATGTCTCTTCAAGTTCAATCATTGCTTCCTGAAACTCAGGGTTTTCCATAATCGCCTTAGTTGTAATAATGGGTAATGCAATAGATACAAGGGTAAGAGCTAATCCAATAATAGGCAGAGTGAGACCTTCCTTCTTAGTTGCAAATGGNNAAATAAAACCAATGATTCCTAGGATTAAAGCTATCCCAGCAACCGGCCATGCTAAGAAGCCTATAAAAGGAATCCATCCGATTAAGAGAGCAATGCAAGCACAAATTGTTGATGCTAATCCTAGACCAAACGCTGTCTCACTTCTATTAGACTTAGAATCTGGAGCTTTTGTATCTTTGGGAAAATTCGGGATCGTCGGTTTATCTCCACCCCAATTAGTATTTGGATTCTCATTCATAATCTATTCCCTCTTTGATATTATGAATTTAAAATTCAAATCTNTCATCTTCCTCCTCTTCCTCTTCCTCNTNCTCTTCCTCTTCCTCTTCCTCCTCTAGGTCTCCTTTTTTATTAGATTTATTTTTGATTAGGGTCTGATCTTCGACAGAGAGCTTAGTAATATCGTAGCTGAACTTTCTACCATTAGAAAATCTAAAATTTCCTGTATTNCCCTCCANAGAAACCAGCGCAGCTTCTAATTTTTTGCCCTTATCATTTGTCCAAATTCTTTCATCAATTAAGTACTTAGGCTTCGTAAATATTGATGGCTCTTCTGTAGTTGATGAATCTTCTTTAACATCCTTAAGCGCAGTCTTTATAGCCTTCTCTGCCTGATTAGGGTGTCCTTTAAAAACTAGGTCACCCTTAACATCAAATACAGCCATATGAGGTATGGCATTACTAAGGCTCGGTCCAGCTATCCCTTTCGTCACAGTAAACTTGAGACCATGTTCATCAATGACTTCCTTAATTTTATCATCATCACTGCGTTGGACTTCAGCTCCNACCAGAACCATTCCCTTCTTGGCATATTTTCTATCCATCTGAACCAGATGGGGCATTCCTGCAATACAAGGGCCTCACCGAGTTCCCCAATACTCAATAACAACAACCTTACCATCAAGCTTGCTCAATTTTAGCTTCTCACCGGAAACATGCTCGCCCAATTCAAAGTCTGAGAGTGTATACTTGGTTTCCTGTGCATTAGANTCTTGAGATATGCAGAGCAGAGCAGCAAATATAGNAATAATAAAAGCGAANCTTNTCATGATAGTGTTAGTATAAACTCTTTATTAATCAATAGTCCAAAGTATTCTGGTAATTTTATTATCCCTACTTTAAAGGTTAAATCAAACGGGGAAACTCATATAGAGTACTTTATCGCCTTCCTTGCCCCCATTTTGGGAGCANTTATTATTGAGATGGTACGATATTTAGAATTAGCATGCATAATTTCGAAGCAATTGATATAACAATTAAAAATTCATATTATAAAAATGATTATTCGAACTTTAATTACATTAGTTTTTGCTTCTCATTTAATTGCGGATGATTCCAATGAAATTGAAAGCATCTCTTTATTCAACGGTAAAGATTTGACTGGATGGACTACAAAAGGGTCAGCGAAATGGAAAGTTATCGATGGAATAATTAAAGGAGGTCAGGACGGTAACCCCTCTAAAAGCGGCATACTTTTATCTGANAAAATTTTTAAAGATTTCGATCTACNTNTAGAATTTAAAATCGATGAACATGGTAAGTATAATAGTGGCGTTTACTTTAGAAAATCTAAAACCAAGCCTCTTGGAAGACCTTACCAAATCAATATTGGAAGAGGTGCCGCCGATGAGCCTGTTGGGCTTCACCTTGATGACTGGTTAGACAAAGGAGATACTGATGATAAATATCGCAAACCATTAAAATGGAACAATCTTAGGATAAGAGCAGTAGGTCCAGAAATTAAAGCCTGGCTCAATGGTCAGCTCATAGTCGACTATAAGGATCCGTCACCCAGAAAAGATCTTTTAGAAGCTGGTATGATAGGATTTCAAACTTATGGTGCTGAGGGGCACGCTGGATGGGTCCATTTCCGCGATATAACAATTACAGAAATTAAACCAAAATAAGTATCTATGGTTGGCTGGGCCTTTCTTGCACATCAAGACCAGAGAATTGATCTGACCATCCTTGAGCTCCAGGCGTGAAAAAAATTGTTGGGCTAGTACCGGCAAAAGCGTCAGAACTTGCGGAAGGAGCATCCCCTAAAAAGGTAACACTTTTTAGATTTGCACATCGGCTAAAAGCTCCTCTTCCAATAGATTTAACACTCTCAGGTATTGTGATTTCTTCTAGGCTAGGACAATCAAAGAATGCGCCTTTTGAAATGGATGTAATGCCTGAAGAAAATTGAATTGTTTTTAACCCGGAGTTACTAAAGGCCTGGACTCCGATACTTTTAATACTTTCTGGCAGTTCAATCGAAGTTAAATTTTCACATTTATAAAAAGCCATCTGTCCAATCGAATTAATAGATTCAGGCAAAGAAATCTGATTCAAAGCAGCGCATCCCTGAAAGGCTCCATTTCCTATGAGCTGCACTTCATTATTTAGATTTATCCTAGTAATCTGCTCGCATGATCTGAAAGCAAAATCGTTAATGTACTTAACTCCTCTTTCAACATTTAATTCACCAACCTTTCCTAATGGGCACTGAACAAGCTTTATCTTCTCTCTGTCATAAAGGACTCCTTCTTCACTACTGTAAGAGTTATTATTTTCTTGCACATTAATAGCCTCTAAAGCAAAGCACTTATTAAAGGCAAGATTACCTATAGTAGTCACACTTTCAGGAATCTCTATTGATGAAATCCCTGAGCAACCACTAAAGGCCCAAGGCCCAATCGTAACAACGTTCTCTCCAATAATAACACTTTTAAGGGAAGTACAATTTTCAAAGGCCCTACGCTTTATTTCAGAGACACGGGCACCTTCAATAGTTGCAGGTATCGTGTAACTTTCAGCGGTTCCTGAATAGCGAACGATGATGGCTTTCCCGTCAACGATTTCATACTTGAGATCAGGTCCAGCCGAATCAGAATTAATGACTTCTAATTGAAGTTCTGGCGCTACCTTCTTTTCAGTAACTTTATTTTCATTATTACTGTTNGTTGAAGTGTCCTCTTTCTTACTGCAACAAAGGAGGAAAAAAAGCGGCGTCAAATAGAGTAAGTGTTTCATTTCTTTATTTTCTTAAATGGATTCACAAATAATTCAGAGCTTTAGGAGATTGGGAAATGCTCTTTATTATTTTAATCCAACTTTTAACATACGTCTAATTCCATATCTTTGAACGCTTTACAGATCATTCATATGTAACATCGACCGAAATATATTCGGCGCGACTGACTGCTCTTTTTATAGTAAAACTAAATGCATCCCCGTTGTCTGAATCNCGCTTTAAGTTTTCGATATTCTTAACTTCATTCCATTCCTTCATATCATTAGAAACATNAACTTTTAAAGTGGGAACTGGTAAGAAAGGGACATACTCAAGTCCATCATAGAGAAGAGTATTCGTAATGGGATTAAAAACTCCTACAATAACTCTTGATCCAAATAATTCTGTTCGGACTGTAAAATCATCAGTGAACTGATAATTTCCTAATTCAATGAAGTCATATTGAAACCACTCAAACATTCCTCCGCCGGNCCAAGTCAGTTGATGCCTTGTTCTGGGAGGGGGGCCCGGTAACCATGGAGGTGCATTCCCAGGGAATGTTTTCTTTGAGACAAACCGTGTCCTCTTCCAATCAAACGGTCTTAATAATTGAANCGATAGCTTAATATCACCCTGATCAAAATTGGCACTTACAACCTGAGCTACCGGTTTCTTATTGTCAGCCCTAAGATCATTAGAGTTAGAAAAACAACTAAGGATTGTAATAAAAACAAAAAATCTATGTGTCACACGATACGAAAAAATAAACTCACCAACATGATGATTAAGGTTCTTATTAAACATATATTTTAATCTATGAGGAAATNATTGAAATTTATAGTAGTTAGATTTCTATATTTTAGCAGAGAATGACAAAGAATTAATCATGCTTATCAAAAAGAATACCCCCTTTAAGGGTANAGGAATCAGTGAGATTATTCAGATAAANATAGAANATTAGAANAAATAATTATATTTATACAACGAATCCTTCATCAGTCTCGAACTTAGCTTATGATGTTGTCCTAATTACAAATGGGTCGTAGGATTGTAATTTCCCATGAAAATGAAATCGATTATTTCCAAAACTTTATTCGCTACTCTCGCAGCTATGTTATTAACACTGACCGGCTGTATTGATATAAAACAGGATGTCTGGATCAATGAAGACGGTTCAGGTAAATTTGTTTTTGACGTAGGGATATCAAAACAAATGAAGGCAATGATGGAAGGCTTTGGAGGCCTCGAAGCGCTTGGAGGTGAAGAAGACGAAGGNGGCGCCAATGAGATTCCATTCTCTGAATCCCCTGAGAAAGTTGCCGCNGAGCTAAAAGAAAATGAATTTGTTACTAGTGTGGAATTTAAAGAGGCAAAGGACGAAAAGTATGAACGAACAATNTATACGGTTGAACTTTCTGATATTACCAAAATAAAGGACGTTTTGGAATCATCTTCCCTCGGCGGAGCTGCAGAACAATTAGCAGGTGATCGCAAATTAGATGAGAGCAATGATTTTGGTCTTATAAAAACAGACAAAGGCACTTATGAACTTCTTGTTACAATGAAGGGCGATGAAGAGGACAAGCCGGAAGACCCTGAAGAAGCAGCATTTGCTGAAGCAATGATGAAACAAATGTTCGGTGACGCAGCTTTTTCATTAAGGGTCAACGCACCGGCAGTGAGTCATAACGGCAAAGAAGAAGATGGTGCAATCGTATGGAAGATGGCTTTNGCTAGTCTAGCTAGTGGAGGAAGCCTAGAGGCAAAGGGTGAATTTNAGGCCGGTGGATCTGGTNCAGCTAANGAAGAACCTAANGAAGAACCTAAGGAAGAACCTAAAGAAGAACNTAANGAAGAACCTAAAGAAGAGCTAACTCAAGAAGAGGCGCTAGCGAAAAAACAAGAAGTTGTTGATGAAAAAGTTAAAAACACCACTAACACATTAATCATCGGTGGTTTAGTAGCCGTTATATTATTACTAGTCGTTCTTCTAATGAGGAAAAAGAGTTAAAAATTCAATAAAGTAGAACNAATTTCAAATTGATTACCGCTCTTAATTGAGCACTTCTCCTTTGGAATAAATTTTCTCAGTAATTAATTTTTTATCCTTAGACCATTCTTGGTGGAGGCCATTTTGTGTTCCTTTATGAAAGTTACGACGCAAATGGAAANCTCCATTTTCATACCATGTGTAAGAAAGCCCACTCTTCCACCCTTGTTTATAGTGAGTTAATTCTTTAACTTTTTTATCAGCATAAAGGATCTTTACCCAGCCAGTAAACCCATCGACTTCATCCGGTAAATAAATTTTATCAAAATTANCACCCCTATTCTCAAACAAAGCAAAGTCACGAGCCTCTTTAAGAACCTCATTTCTCCGTACCGCATTCCTTAAATTAATAAGTCTATTTTCAGAAATTAGACCTATTGTTTCAAGATTTTCATAGAGCCTGATGATGCTCCTCTCTACAGCAGAAGCCCGCTTTACGGAGACTTTTCCATAATGGTTTTTTGCGTATTGATAATGTAATGCTGCCAACGCCCAATCATTAACACTTTCATAACAGTGACCTAGAGCTTCATTTAAATTACCCCCTTCAAGTGTTTTTAAAGATTCCCCGACCGGATCCTCAATCTTATTAAGGGCCGATTTCAACACTCTGTGAGCTTCTCCATATCGCCGAAGCCTCAAAAGNGCATTCGCTTCAGAAAAATCTTCATNTCTTANGNTATCTGCATTTAATCCTAATGGATTAGGTTTAAGTTTAGTATCAGGAATAACCTTTGATGTTTGAGCGTCTATGGGGCGAATTGAAGCCACCTTACTTTTCATCCTAGAAATAAAATCCTCAGTCCACCCTTTTTGATTGGGGTCATAAAAAAGAGTCGTCTCTTTTACTCCTATATTGCCAGAACCCATAACGGGTGGAGAACCTTTAAAATGGAGACTCCTAATTCTTGCTCCACTAAAACAATTAGAACCAATTCTTTTTACGGTGCTCGGAATAATAACTTTATTAAATTTAGCTCTATCAAAAGCGGATCTTCCTATCTGTTCAACCCCTTCAGGAATTTCGATACTGAGTGAAGGTCTACCTCCAAACCTTAAGGCCATGTCCTTGATACTAATTAATGACACCCCATTAAACGTAGGTGGTATTTTTAACACAGTACTAGCTTTCCTTGAGAATTGAATATTTGTAATGTGAGCGCCAANAGAATTCACATAGTAGCGTACCAAGCTCCCATCACTTAACAGGAAAGTCCTTCCTTTATAACGAACACCTTTATCCCTTATAGTAAAATTATCACCATCCACCCTGATATCATAACTAGCTTTCTTGACTCTATCACCAGAATTAAAACCCTTAGATATTCCTAAACAAATTACAACTATGACGATTACAACCACCATCACTACTTGAGTATTTCTAATCTTTTCTTTTCGTNTAGCCTTTGATTTCTTTGCTTTAGATTTATGATTTATTGCAACCTGATTTGATTTTTTCCATTCCTTTAACTCTTGAACATAATTTGGCCTAGCTACTGCACTAGGTTTTGGAATTTGCGTCGACCTTGGCTCAGGTTTTGGCTCAGGTTTTGGCTCAGGTTTTGGCTCAGGTTTTGGCTCAGGTTTTGGCTCAGGTTTTGACTCAGGTTTTGACTCAGGTTTTGACTCAGGTTTTGACTCAGAGATTTTGGAATCTTTATTATTAACTATNGCNCCAATGATTGGTTTTTGATAAAGNGCGTCAAATCCCAAGACCCTATAGTTCATCTGAAAATCCTCACCCGAACTCAAACTCTCGATAAATTCTGACTGATCTTTTGAGAAAAGCACAATAAAATCNAGGTCCTCGCCGTCGATAGAACAATCCGCTTTATATCCACTGTCATACGATGATTCAATCTGACGACCAAGGGCTTGCCTTGCAGAATTAAATGATAAANTTATGGAAAATTCATGACCTTTTACAGGTTCAATGAACTTGTCCACGTCTGAGGAAAATAGTCTTTTAGACTTAAGACTCCTAAATATCTCGAGTATCTGTTCTTTAGTCACCTTCTTAAAATAACTTTATCAGTAATGCGAGGTGAATATCTATTATAATTTTTAAAAAAATTTGGAATACTCTAACAAAAATATATTAATTCTAATTAATCACTTAGTCCCAGATGCTTTTTGGACCCCATAACCAATTCCAATCANTATTAAACCAAANAATNCNNNACCCNNTNCANNTNCTGTACAACNNGCAAGAGTNNTTAGAGCTCCAAAACCATAAAAGAACAATGAAACACATCCCGCCCCACAATTATTTCCCTTTTCCTCTGAACCAGACTCTGCGGTTACTGTTGAATATGATTCATCTTGAACAGAATTATCGTCAGCTCCAAACGTTGGAACATTAGAGACATTAGGCAATGGCGGCGCAATATCGCTAGCTTTAGAGGTGGTCTTACTAGCAATTATATCATCCCATACATCACTACTAGCATAGAAAGCATGCGCACCAGCTTTCCGGAATTTATTCTGTATTTCTTTAGCCTCCTGCTCAGTACATTGTGACTTTATGACGAAAGGAGTATCATCGATTAACGCCTTCGCGTCAGCCAGACTTAGTCCACTAATAACATTCCGCAGAGCAACGATTGTCCCAATTTTATTAGATGGCTCTTCATCTATACCCACATCAAACAAGAGCCCCTCAAACGAGGTAAATTCTGATTCAACCTCTTCACTAACGACTTCATCAGGTTCCGAGGGAAAAAACGATTCTGGCTTCCAAGACTCTACTTCAACGTCTTCAACTATATTTCCAGTGACCTCTTCTTCTGCAAGAGGAACATCATTAGACTCTTCTGATTTATCTTCACTGGGAGGAAGTTTNGGCTTATCTACTCCATCGTTAGCAGGGACTGATTCATCGCTAGAGGCAACCTCATTAGAATCACTCTCTTCCTCAAGTAACTCCAATTCAGCTCCTACCTTACCAAAAATCACCCTCTGATATAAAACGTCGTACTCAATAAAACGAACAGTCACCTGAAAGTCTTGTCCGACCTCTAATGATTCAACTAAATCATTATCTTCAGGACTGAAAAGTATATCACATTCCACGTCCCACTTTTCAGCAGTACATAAAACTTTCTGACCATCATTGTATAGCTGATCCTTTTGACTTCCAAAGGAACGAGATGCAGACACAAAATCCAATCGAAGATCAAACGNTNCACCCACATAAGGTTCCATTAATTTATCAACTTCAGAGCTTAAAAGCCTTTTCTCTTTGAGCTCACGAAGTGCGCTCATGATTTCTTTTTTATCAGCCATCCTTTAAGTATAATATCAAATACCTTCGGTACTTAGAAGAAATAAAAACGTGTATTGAGAAATACTCTATTATAAATAACTAAATATTTTATAATTAGAGACAATAAGCCCTCTAACTTAAAAAACGCTTNNCTTTTTATGGTTTATCGAAAGAAATTAATTTTTTGTCGAAAAACGGTAGAACTTTTTCCCTTCTGGAAGGTCTATTTTTCTAATAAAAACATCCTCGATAGGGTCCCAAGTCACTAGATCATCGCTCTCNTCCAAGCAAAGGGTTAGGGTCAAATCTCCAGTCAACGGATCTGCNTCTAACAAAACAGTTTTCACTCTTCCGTCAACTACCTGCCCAGGGTCTACTCCTTGTGAAAGCTCCTCAATTCTTTGCTGAAGCACCGTAATTTTTGTCATTGCAACTGACCACGGTACCACTCTTTCTCCGCCAGCTATGTAGCCGTTGATATATTCATATCCTTCAGGAAGAATTATGCCTTCAAGAACGGCCTCCTCAAACTCAACATCGTCAAGACCTGAAGAACCAAATAAATTAGCGCCACTCAGATTAGCCTTAGTAAAATTCACACCTTCTAAAATAGTACCCGATAAATCNGCATCACTNAAATCCACTTCAGAGAAATTAGCTTCTGTGAGGTTAGCCGTTGGACCTACGAGGTATCCTTTAACAATCGACCAGCTCTCTGGAAGGGCAGTCGGCTCACCCGAAACTGAACCAGAACTAATTCCAGACAAATTCGCTTCTGATAAATCTAAATCTTTAAGATTAATCCCATTGAGGTTTGCCTTTGGCCCAATAAGGTAGCCATTAATAATTGTCCACCCTTCAGGTAACGCCAAAGGTAAACCCTCAACACCTCCAGAACTAACATTACTCAGATCGGCCTCAGAAAGATCAAAGCCTTCGAGATCCACACCAGAAAAGTTAGCCCCAACCAATATGGCCGTCGGTCCAGATAAATAACCTTTTATCAACTTCCACCCTTCTGGAAGAGATTCAGGGTTACCTGAAACACCACCAGAAACCACACCATTGATATTCGCTCCAGAAAAATCTGCATTCTCTAAGTCACTATCGGTAAAAATTGCATTCTCAAGATTAGCGTCCTCAAAGAGAACATTCTCCAAGTCAGCTCCCGTGAAGTCAGTGCCATTAAGATTCAATCCTGAAAAATCAGCAGACTTAAGATCTGCACTNGCACCAACNAGGTAACCATTAACTANTGACCATCCTTCGGGCAAACTTTGAGGCACCCCAACTAATCCACCTGAGCTGACTCCATCAATTTTTAAAGGCTCCATATCAAGATCAGTCAGATCGGCTTCAGCCAAATTAACTCCAGGACCAATGAGGTACCCATTCAATAAGACCCAATCCTTTGGCAAACTCAAAGGCTCGCCAATAATATTTCCTGAACGCACATCTCTAAGGTCNGCTTCNTCTAGCTGGACTCCCGCAATATTAGNNCCCCTAAGATCTGCCCCTCTAAGGTTTACTCCAGAAAAATTTGCTGGGTTCAGNCCTGTNAANACTTCTGCCTGACCATAATTATTTCTNCCCCNCCCAACCATGGTTCCATCATTTTTAATCGCTATATTNTGAACCGTTCCAGCCGTTATCGATTTTACTTGGTTAAGGCCGTCAGGAACCTCGGCCTGTCCGTAATTATTTCTACCCCATGCCACGACTGATCCATCGTCCTTNAGAGCCAAATTATGATATCCACCAGCATCGATGAAAGTAACACCTTCCAAACCTTCTGGAAGAGTCGCCTGCCCGTAAGTGGAATCTCCCCATGCAACAACTGTCCCATCTTCTTTCAAGGCTAATGAATGAAAGTATCCTGCTGAAATTAAAATCACATCAGTCAACCCCTCAGGCACACTACACTGCCCATAATCATTACTGCCCCAAGCAATCACACCGCCGGATTCAGTGAGGGCAAGATTATGTTCACGACCTGCAGCGATAGCTTTGATATTACTAAGCCCATCAGGCACAGTTGACTGGCCTTTATTGTCTCTTCCAAAACCAATCACATTGCCATCTTCAGTAAGTACAAGGGAATGCGTATATCCAGACGCAACTTGGACTGCAGGAGCATCTATTTCAGGAATTGTGGCCTGAGAGTAATTATTTCTTCCCCATGCGTAGACTGCACCAGCTTGATCAACTGCCAAAGAATGGGAGTAGCCACCATCAACAGAAATNANATTAGATAAATTCTCATTAACGAGCGTCTGGCCATATCTACCCCACCCCCATGCTAGGCAATCTCCTTCTTCTGTAATGACCATATTATGGTAGTATCCAGAAACTAAAGCCTTCGGTGGAGATCCACTTAAATTTGCATCGGGTCCCACATAGTAACCATTGACTGTGCCGGTTCCATCTGCACCTATTTGTGCTGTGACCTTTATTGAAAAAAGGAAAAATAAGAATAATTGAAAAATTGATATCTTTTTCATCTTTAGGGAGACGTCGGATAATGCCATGTAAGATTTGTATTTTTAGTTTTTATTTTGTTAGCAGACCGTTGCAAGCCAATTATTTTCTTTGATCCTGTATTATGAGCCCACCCTTTGCTTTCTATTGAGTATACCCCCTTATCTTCATTTTCATAAAGATAAGATTCACCAGTAAAAACGTCATTAGGCAGTTTTTTAGCTAAATTTTTCAAANCTCTAGGAAAGCCTCCATTTCTAAGCTTATAAGCTTCAATAGCGCAGGCAATATATGCATGATCAATCATCACTTGGACTGTCCCAGCTTTAATCATAGTTGAGGATGAGGGCATTATTAGGCTACTAGTTAGGTAAAAAGGGTGAGACTTATTATTCTCTAAGTATTGATCTAAAGCTGTTAATTTATTGGGGTAGACTCTCCTCTCCAACTTATCAAATCCTTCCCTAGTATATTTGAAGTAAAGTATATTTGATTGAGCCTGACTATTATTAATAAAAGCAAGGGGTGAAATATAAAACCATTGAATAGATTTCATTGATTGCAATGGAACACCATATGAAATTAATCCAGCTCGATAGGCTGTAGAATCCTGAATTGCCAATTCTCGTAAATAAGAATGCAACTGATTTAGATTATGACGATCAAATTCCAAACCCTTTGAAAGACCTTCAATAATATTGATTGAACTTAATTTTTTCTGTATTTCCTCTAACTGTTCAATGTTCCATTTCCCTTTAGCTAGACCTTCCCATATTGGACTTAATAAGCTCTTCAGCATACTTAACCTTAAGGTCTGAACAACTAACCTTGGATCATTTTTAAAACATTCAGTAAGAAAAAGAGCCCTTCCAACATCTTTGAATGCATTTATTGAGTCACCCTTTTCAAGTAAAACATGACTCCTTAGAAGGAACCACCATTGGGCATTCATGTGAACCAACTGNGGACTGGCAGACTGATTCCATGCCTCAATAAAAGCCCCTTGGATTTTATAATCTAAATTGGAGTTATATAAGGGNCTTTCATTAATAGCGATTTCCAACAGCTTTAGATCTTTTTCAATGTCGTTAATTACAATTAATACATCATCAATAGGATCACCTGCTTCTTCCGGTTGGTTCCAATTCTCGACACCATCGCTACGAAAACATTCTTGGAAATCTAAAAAATTAATAAATTCCTGGTTCTCTTCATACGAAAACGCGATAATGGGCGCACTGATTTGAGACTTAGGTTTGTTTAAAATTTTTAATTCTTTTTCCTTTAGAATATCCGCAAGAGCGAAGTTTNTTTCATCTGGAACAGCTGAAGGGATAATATCTCTGAAATTAAAATTGAAACCTTTTTCTTCAAGNTCAGATTTTGTAGAACTCCAATTCTTTGAACTGCTAATAGTATAAAAATACCTTACAGACACCCCAATCAAAAGGACAACTGATACAATAATGNTCAGCANTTTAAGCTTTTTCTTCATTAACAAAGCAACNCATATTANATATNTCGNNATCAAGATANTGTTAAAATAAGAAATCAACTCAAAGGGAACTCTTTATGAAATCTGTCATTAAATTATATAGGTGGATCGTTGTGTTTTTTCCTTCCCTAATAGAGTGCGTTCCTCGCGGATAAGTCATCATGGAAAACTTTTTATTGTGACTAATTAGCCGATCGACCAATTTTTCAAATGTTTGGTAATGGCAATTATCATCCAATGCACCATGGACAATAAGCAAGTTCCCTTTCAGTTGGTGTGCAAAATTAATTGGTGAACCCTCTCTATAGGCCTTTTGATTTTCTCCAGGCAGTCCCATGTATCTTTCCTGATAGATAGTGTCATAGTGCCTCTGATTAGGAACCGAAGCCACAGCAATTGCAGTCTTATATAAATCAGGATATTTAAATATTGCATTTAAACTCATTGAGCCGCCTCCACTCCAACCCCATGAGCCTACTCTTTTCGCATCAATATAGGAACGCTCATCTAGAACTTTACTGACAGCAGCAGCCTGATCCTTAGGCGGCAAGATACCAATCTTACCATTTGAAGCTTTCCTCCAATCACGACCCCGAGGAGAAGCGGACCCTCTATTATCAAAACTCATAACAATATAGCCGTGCTGAGCAAGCATCAGGTGCCAAAGGTGACTTGATCCTCCCCAGCTGTCTCGAACAACTTGCCCCACCGGCTCACCATAAACATAAACAAGTAATGGATATTTCTTGTTGGGATCAAAATTAGGCGGCTTAATGCACTTTGAATGCAGCCTGTGTCCATCTCCGATATCAACATAAAAATATTCAACAGGACTTTTTTTAAGGTTATTGAATTTCTTTTTTAGTTTTTCGTTATCTTCAAAGACTTTAATCACTTTATAATCCGGGAGAGTAACCAGCTTAGTCACAGGTGGATTCTCTGCATTAGAAGAACTTACTATCGCATGGCTACCATCTGGCGAAATATTATAATTATGAGTCCCTTTGATTTCTGAATCAGGCGTTACCCTTTCATTCCCTGAGCCATCTTTACCCACACGGTAAAGGTAACGTTGAGAAGGATTCTCAGGTGAAGCAATATAATAAAAATGCTCTTCATTATTATCCATTCTCAGAAGCTTAATGACATCGAATTCACCAGGGGTAATCAGCTTAAGGTTTTTGCCATCAGATGAGTACGAATAGACATGCCTCCATCCATCACGGTCACTTATCCACGTAAATTTGTTATAATTATCTTTCCAATAGATCTCGTTACTCGCATACACCCATGCCTCATCCTGTTCTATTAAAATCGGGTCCACTTTACCGCTACCAGGATCAACTCGAAGTAGAGTGTTCTTATCCTGCGCCCGATTAAGTTGCTGAATAACTAGACCTCCAGCTCCCTGCACCCATTCCATTTTTGCTATGTAATTGTTTCGTAAGTCATCAGAGGATTTCACCCAGACCGTTTCCTTTGAGTTTAAATATCTAACACCCACCCTACAAATAGCATTGCGTTGACCAACCTTTGGATAAGCAAAACTATTTAATTTTGGATAAAGCCCCGAAACATTATCAACCATGGTATGCTTTCGTACAGATCTCTCATCAAATTGCCAATAGGCTATGGCTTGACTATCTGGACTCCATCGAAACCCATCTCTTAAGCCAAGCTCTTCCTCATAAACCCAGTCAGAAGTGCCGTTAATAATTCCTTTTGAACGATCAGACGTTATTGGTTTTATTGAATGATCGAGTAGATCTTCAACATAAATATTACGCTCTCTTACATAGGCAACTTGATTTGAGTCTGGAGAAAATTTAGCGAATTGAAGTGTTGAAGCGCGGGCATCACCACCAAGCTTTCGAATCTCACTAGACCCTCTGTCTAGTACCCAGTAATCCCCTCTTGTTTTACTCCTCCAGACACGTTTTGAATTAGTATAAATAAGAACATATGCTTTATCTTTTGAAAAAGAATATCCATCAATAGGAATTGGCTTATCAGAACCTGATGGGACTAAATTTGCAACCTTGACGAGGGGTTTATCTTTACCATCAGATATATTGTAGGCCCATATCTCTTTACCTTTATTCTCTCCTTCAGCGTCCTTAAGATAAAAGTACTCTTTTCCATCATCAGACCAACGTGCAGAAAATCCTTTTGAGGAAAATTCTTTATCTTTAAAGATTCGATCAATGGACAATTGACCTGCATTTTCATTCTCTTCAGAAAACAGGAGGTAAGATCCATTAATAATTAAAAACGAAAGATTGATTATAAGAATTCTAATGAACATTCAACTGAGCTTTTGTTATCTCAATTGAACCTATTCACATAAAAAGAACCAACACTTTTTATGAATTATTCATACTAATAACTCTAAGTTTCTATTACTGTGAGCCGTTTAAGATCTTTATCAGCTAAATCCACAAGAACATAATCCCCATCTTGGTTTACCCTAAAAACACCGTACTTCGCTGCTTCATATATTTTTTCGGTATTCTCTTTAAAAAGAAAACTCTCTTGCTCTACATCGATGCGGTAAAAATATTCAGACTCGTTTTCACGCCTTCTTCTTGCTTTTATTTTGAACAGTATTTCATTAGCCGCAAGCAGTTGGTCATCCTCAAATCTATTGAAACTGGCAACTCCTGATTCGTTATAGCGAAGAACAATTCTCGCGGAGAACCAAACTTTGCCAGAATTAATATCTTCCTCTTTCACTTCAATCTTCTCTCTTTCCAGAGCAAAATTAATTATCATATACTGCCCTTGCAATAGTGAAAGTGGATCAACCGGGGCCAATTCAAGTAATATTTCCTTTCCAGTTAAAATCAATTGGTCTCGATCAGCTTTTACCTGAAATGCATAAATTATGACTCCGATAACAAGGATTGATATTATTAATTCTGATATTCTTTTCATGCTTCCTGTTTGAGAGTTTGGTCCTTGTCAGAAGGTGCAAAGGCCCAAGTCTTATAGACAAAATAAACGATCAACACTAGAGCCGACTTTATCATCAGTATTATACCTGTATCCATCAGCCCAAGATCAAGGCGGCGAGTAATTTGAAAAAGAGCTACCGGTAAAAGAAGAATACCAATTAAAGAAATAATGCGGTCATGCTGGGCATAACCTAAAACAATGATAGAAACGGCAAGAACAGGACCAGTCATCAACGTAGAGCTCAACAAAAACAAAGCCAATATTGAAACGACTAAGACTCTTTTCTTCTCCCCAATTTTTCCCCCGCATGACCAAATTATAACGAAAACAGAAACAAAGAACATCACGACAGGAGCTGAAAATATCATTATAAGATCCTCAATCGAAATCTTTGATTCTTTCAACAAATCACCTATCTGAAGAATCCCAGGAGAAATGGCCGTAATAGCAACGGCAAGTCCAATGGATGTTGAAAGAAGCCCTGTGCTTATCGGTCTAAATGTCCGAGTCACTTGAGGGTAAATCATCATTAAAAATGCTAAGG
>PAHQ01000022.1 GCA_002705125.1 Verrucomicrobiales bacterium
ACTTAAGTGATTCTGACTCGCGACGAAGACTTTTGCCGCAGGATTACCTTAAAGTGAGGTCGCTAGAAGATTTAGTCCCACTTCCTAAAAGAACAGGTCCGCTAAACAATGTTAGTCTATCATCTCAAGATATAGAACAAAGATTTCTAATTAGTGAAGAAAATGTACAATCCTTTCTTAAATTGGTCAGTGATTTGAATGAGATTAAAGAATCTTTGATGCTATTTTCAAAAGGCAAGGATCAAGTCAGATCTTCTTTAGAAAATAATGAGAAATACTTTAGCGAATTAACTGTTAATCAAATTAAAGATTTAGTTTCCATCATGGATGCAAAAACCGATCCTTTATCTAGGATTGATTGTCTGAAAAGCTCATTAATCTTCATTCATTTATCGACTGGTGTATTAGTGTTACTTACGGAGCCAGAGGAAAGCTATAATGATGTGGAGAACAAAGTAAGGCTATTACTAAAGAAAATGGGCCAAGAGAGTTTATTTTAATAAAATACCATTCTCTAGTTATAAATGTATTGATAGTGTTCTTTACTATTACCTCTATCAGTGCGATCTTTATATAGTTAGTCTAAATCTAAAAAATAAGTTAAGAGTAAGTATGTTCGAGATGATTAGTACAGGAGGTCCGCTCATGTGGCTCTTGCTTGGATGTTCGATTGTTGCGGTGGGGGTTTTTCTTGAAAGGTTATTTCTTTTTCATCGTTCTACGATAAATGTGGGAGAATTTCTCCAAGGTCTTTCTAATTTAATAAGGAAAAAAAATTATGCTGAGGCTTTGCAAGTCTGTTCTGTTACCCCAGGTCCCGTTGCCAGGGTCATGCACTCTGCGGTGATTCGTCATGAATTACCTAGGTCCGACCTCAAAGAAATAGTCCAAGAGTCAGGACAGCTTGAGGTTCCTCGTTTAGAGCGATACCTTTCGGTTCTTTTGACCATAGCTTACATCGCTCCTTTGATTGGCTTATTAGGTACTATACTTGGCTTAGTTGACACTTTCGTTAAGTTTAATGTCATTAGTGGTCAGGCGACAATCGGTGATCTTTCAGAGGGAGTTTACCAAAGCTTGATCACTTCTGCCGCTGGTCTTGCCGTGGCGATTCCAACATTTATCCTGTACTCATATTTGGCTGCTTTTGCTAGAAATCTCATGCATGATATGGAGAGAGGTGGCATAGAGGTTGTAAATATTATTGAAGATAATAGGAATGATGATGAACTCATTGAATTTGCTCTTGGAAGAGAAAATCTGAAGAAGGCATCTGCAAGTAGCGAGGATCTAAAGAGTGGATCTGAAAAATCATAGTCTAATAAAATCATGAGACTAGAGAGTACCTTGCGATCGAGACGATCTTTTATTCATCTTGCTTCTTTGATCGACATTGTTTTTTTACTTCTACTTTTCTTTCTTCTCAGTTCTGATGCAATAGTAAGATCTGGAATTCCTGTGAAGACTCCAGCCTGGGAAGAAAATGATGATGATAGTGCCTGGTCATTGATGCACCCTGTATCATCTTCAAGTGTTATAACTATATCTCCGGGCCCTAATTCTGAATTCTATTTTAATGATCGTTTGGTTCAGCTCGAGCAACTATTAGATCTTGATTTACTCAAAAGAAAATTGAATGACAATCAATTAGATGATGATTCAAAGCAAGTGGTCATAAGGGCTGATAGTACGGCTCATTTCGGAACAGTTATCAAAATTTGTAACAGGATTTCAAGGGCAGGGTATTCCCCTATTTTGGCTTCAAGAAAAGAATAGAACAATGAGTAACCCATTATCTGATGTTGAGGCTGATGGTTTCCCCTCTATTTTTGACTGGCTCAATAGAGCTAAAAGGCCTTTTTGGATTCTATTTTTTGTTATCATATCTTTAGGTGTGCACATTTCATGCTTTTATCTCTTTAGTGTGGTTTATCCTGAACAAAAGAGGAGAGCGTTAAGGCCGATGGAGATTACTCTTTTAGACGAGTCTAATCCAAAATCAGCATCAATTATGAATCAGATTAATGATCGGTTGATTGTGGTTGATAAAGGTAGTGATCAGGGCGCTTTATTGGAAGACGAGCAATTCGAAAGTATTGAGTTTAAGCCTTTCTTTAAAAATTTTAAGCCTTCATTTGAAAGCTATAAGCCTGAGGCCATCAAACCTGATCAGGGTTTGATTAATTTTGGCCAGTTTCACTTACCACTACTTAAAGGAAGTAATATGATAGGTAAGAATGTTAATCTAAAAAAAGGTACGGCTCCTAATGTTACATTTGTCTGGGAATCAGAGACTAGGGAAGTTATTAAAGAATTTAAGTGGCTTAATGATACTGAAGATACTCTCCCAAATTCAGGCTCTGAACTTGTGCTTCAAATAGGCGTTAATCGTTTTGGTAAGATTACCCATTTATTTCCAGAAAAAAGTGTTTTGAAAGAGATAGAGGATAAAGTTATAAAGGCATTAAAAGACATGAGATTTTCTCAAATCTCTGCACAAAGAACTTCCTGGGCTGCTGTGGAGTTCTCATGGTGAAATTCACATAGAGCTAACATGTTTCAAATTTCTCTTACTAAGATACTCGTTGCATATTTAGTTATCATTCTTGTGATGTTATTTGGTGTATGGCTTATCAGGGAATGGGCGCGTAAAAGACGAGAGAAAAAGGAAAGGCGGCACAGGTTTGTTTGTAATATCTGTGGGGGAACTTATGAAGATAAGACACGTAAAGATATAACCGAGTGTCCAGATTGTGGAGCTTTAAATGAACGTGTATGGTTAAGTGACCTATAAATATCAAATTTTGTTGTGTGTCTTATTTAACAGTTTAATATAATTATTTTAATATGAGTGATCGAAGAGTTGTCATTACAGGTATTGGAGTTTTGAGTCCTATTGGGATTAATTTAGATTCTTTTTGGGAATCTTTAATTAAAGGTGAAAGTGGAATCGATACTATTAGTTGCCTTGATCCGAGTGATTTTTATTGTCAAATAGGCGGTGAAATCAAGGAATTTGAACCTGCTCAATATTTTAAAAATCCAAAAGATGCGCGTCGAGCAGATCGATACTGTCAATTAGCAATGGCTGCAGCAAAGATGGCTTATGAGGATAGTGGCATTACTGAGGGAGGGTTCGACCCTTATCGCTTTGGTTGCATGGTAGGTAGTGGAATCGGTGGTTTGAGCACTCTAGAGCAACAGCATAAGAAATTTCTGGATAGAGGCGCTTCTCGGGTATCCCCATTTCTTATTCCTATGATGATAGCCAATATTGGAAGCGGTATAATTTCTATGGAATATGGACTATCAGGTCCAAATATGTCGATTGTTACTGCGTGCGCGACTGCAAATCACAATATAGGTGAAGCATGGAGGATGATTAAATTTGGTGATGCTGATGCATTCATTGCTGGTGGTGCTGAGGCGTCTATTTCAGTAATGGGTTTATCTGGGTTTGGAGCGATGAAAGCATTAAGCAGTCGCAATGATGAGCCTCAAAAAGCGTCAAGACCATTCGATAAGGATAGGGACGGTTTTGTTATGAGTGAGGGTGCTGGAATTGTTGTAATTGAGGAATTAGAGCATGCAAAGGCCAGGGGTGCTGAAATCTACTGTGAAATTGCTGGATACGGAGTATCTGCCGATGCATATCATATGACTTCTCCTCATCCAGATGGTTATGGTGCAAGTAAATGTATGGACCTCGCTCTAAAGCATGCGCAATTAAACTCTGATCAAGTTGATTATATAAATGCCCATGGCACTTCAACCGGGCTAGGCGACATCTGTGAAACTAATGCTATTAAATTATCATTTGGTGATCATGCTAAGGATAACCTGGTGGTAAGTTCAACTAAGTCTATGACTGGGCATTTATTGGGTGCAGCTGGAGGTGTTGAATTGGCAGCATGTGTTAAGGCTATTCAGACTAACGTCGTACCTCCAACTATTAACTTAGACAATCCTGATCCTGAATGTGATTTGGACTATGTTCCCCACACGTCTAGAGAGGTAAACGTAGACGTTGCTTTGAGTAACAGTTTTGGATTTGGTGGGCACAATGCATCCATTGTGCTAAAGAAATTCAGTGAATAAATTTGGAAGACTTTTTTCTTTCTTGGTGCTATTGAATTTATTATTAGATGTATTTTCTAATATTTAAGCACTGATTTTACCTCGCAATCATTTAGAAGTTCTCTTCCATTTAAAAATTCAAGCTCTATAAAGAATGCTGCCAAGTCCACTATTCCTCCTAGTCTTTTTACTAACTTAATAGCAGCGGCAGCCGTGCCTCCAGTGGCTAGTAAATCATCAATAACGAGAATTCGTTCGCCTGGTAAGATTGCGTCGTTATGAATTTCAATAACGGATTGACCATATTCCAAGTCATAGGATTGTGATTCGGTTTTCCATGGTAGTTTACCCTCTTTTCTAACTGGAATAAACCCTTTACCTAGGGCACCAGCAACCAAGGAACCAAAAATGAATCCCCTCGCATCAATTCCTATTACTTTATCAATTGATGAATTATTTACAAAAGAGGTAAGAGCTTTAATGCTTGAAGATAATAAATCCGGATCTGCAAGTATAGGAGTTATATCCTTAAATATTATACCTGGTTTTGGGAAGTCGAGGACATCTCTGATGGCTTTCTCTAATTTAATAATATCAAAACTATTCATGGTTAGGGTGTTGGTTTACCGGATTTATTGCATTAATTGATGAAAATTACGCCCATTTATAAAATATATAATTTGATGAGAGTTTTTGCAAAGATCAAGTCCTGAGCCTATCCTATTGCCCCCTTAAAAATGGATCGTCTATATTTAACTATTGCTGCAGTCTTTTTCTGTGGAGGCTTTATATACGCAGTAAATTGTCTGCGAAGTGGGATATATAAAAAATCTCTTTTGAATTCTTTGGGCATGTTTTTAGGTCTGGTTTTTCAGTCAATGTTTTTGGCTGAAAGAGGTGAGGTTCATGGGCGCTGCCCTGTAACTGACTTGGTCGAGATTCTGGTATTTGTTTCTTGGTCGATGGTCATAATTTATTTACTATTTGGATCAAGCTACAGGATTTCTTTGATGGGAGTGTTTACTTCACCCTTGGTGTTTCTAATATGCATTGCTGCTATTATTTTACCGTTTGATAAGCAGGAAGCTTTAGCCGTGGCAGCAGCCCGGAAAGAGGTTGAGCCATGGACCGAATTGCACATAGCTATTTCACTTATGTCCTATGGTGCGTTTGGAATGGCGTGTGTCTCAGGAGCCATGTTTTTAATACAGGAAAGACAAGTTCGATTAGGCAAGTTAGAGACACTTTTTTATAATCTTCCACCCATGCAAAATCTCGCTAAAGCAGTTTTTCGTTTAATGCTTTTTGGAGTTATATTACTTGCTTTCGGAATATTTTCTGCAGAGAAAATTCCGCCTAGTGGAACTCAACATGCGATTTGGCCTCTTTACGTTATCTGGATAATTTATGCATTTATTTGTTGTTTAGATGTTTTTAGAGGTATGCTCGCACGTAGATTATCTCAATTTGCAGTCGTTGCTTTTATTTTTTCACTAATCAGTTTGCTTATTATTTCATAGATATGAGTGAAGTTTCCTCAGGATTAGAAATTTTTTGTATTGGGCTTAATCATGAGGCCGCCCCGGTTTCTGTGCGAGAGAGAATGGCTATACCTGAAACTGAGTTGGCTGAAAGGTGTTCCCTTTTAACGAAAGAAGAAGGCTTTTATGAGTCTGTCATAGTATCCACATGTAACAGAATTGAGATTTATTGTGTGGCAGATGAGAAGATGTATCTAAGTCTCGAAAAGTGTTTCGAAATTTCACTAAAATCTGGTGACTTCTCTCAACTAGATAATTACAAGTACAAGGGAAAAGAAGTGATGAGACATTTGTGCCGGGTAGCTAGTGGCCTTGATTCTATGGTGCTGGGTGAAACTGAGATTTTCGGTCAATTGAAAAAAGCCTATTCTGTTGCTCAATCCTCTGACAATACATCAAAAGTATTAAACAAGTTGTTTCAAAGTTCTTTCATGATTGCTAAAAATGTCAGAACGAACTCAAAAATAACTAGAGGAGCGACATCGGTTGGAGCTGCTGGAGTTGACTTGGCTGAGAAAATATTTGGAGACTTAAAAAGATGTAATGTTATGGTTATTGGTACGGGGGAAATGGGTCAAATAGTCGCAAAAACTCTCATAGGTCGCGGAGTTAAGTCTCTTGAGGTTGTCAGCAGATCCCTAGAAAATGCGACTCAATTAGCTAAAGAAATGGGTGGCACTCCTTATCAATTGAATGATGGGATTAGTAGACTTTCAATTATCGATATTCTTATTACCGCCACTTCATCGCCTACTACAATACTTCATAAAAATATGGTAGATGCTATTTTTAATAAGCGCAGAGGTAGACCATTATTCATTGTTGATATCGCGGTTCCTAGGGATGTTGATGAGGAAATCACCGAAATTCCAGGAGTTTACCTTTATGATATGGATGCCTTGCAGCGAATTACTTCTTCTGCACGTACTCGTCGCGAAGAGCAGATTGAGATATGTGAAAATCTTATATTACAATTGATAAGAAGTCATAGCTTTGATGAGTCTTTCAAGAACTCGTCTAATTTTTCTGATGACGGAAGTGACCCCGTTACTACAGTATGAAAAAAATAGTTATAGGAACGAGAGGAAGTGCTTTGGCGTTATATCAGGCACGCAGAGTTGCTAAGGAGTTAAGAGAAAGCGGATATAATGGTCGAATAGAAGAAAAAATTATTCAGACAAGTGGGGATAGGCATAAAGATCTTAAACTCACAGAATTCGCAAAGGGAAAAGATCCATTAATTGAAAAAGGTGTTTTTATTAAGGAGCTAGAGGAGGCCCTTTTGAGATCTGAAATTCATATTGCTGTACATAGTCTTAAGGATTTGCCTTCAACTTTAACTGAAGAATTTGAGCTGGGAGCAGTTCTAGAACGGGGCGCCGTACAAGATTTATTAGTAACGAGTAGTGAATCTAGTTCATTAGAGGAGCTTCCTAAAAGTGCTACTGTTTCAACTGGAAGCGTAAGGCGCTCGAGAATAGTACAATGGAGGCGTCCAGATATAAATATTAAAGATATGAGGGGGAACGTCCCAACTAGATTAAAGAAATTACAACATGGTCAATATGGTGATGCAACTATTCTGGCACAAGCCGGCCTGAATAGACTTGGCATTTATGATGAGAAAAAAGAAACTTTGGAACTGGAGGGAATTGTCTTCGGTAGTTTTCAGTTGCCTCTTAATGAATTCGTTCCTGCAGCAGGACAAGGGGCTATAGCCATTGAAACTTTAACTAATAATCCGGTTTTAGAGATTATTTCAAAGATCAATCATCAGGAGACTGAGGAATGTATCGCAGTTGAGAGAGATTTTTTAAGGTTACTGGGTGCTGGATGCGATACTCCAGTTGGAATTCATGCATCAATTTCACCTTCCAAAGATGAGATGAATTTACAGGCGGTAGTTTTCGATGAGATGGATTTATTTTCTAAGCCAAAAACTGGTAGTTTAGTTGCTCAAAGGGGATTAGTAGACCGAGTTGCTAATGATTTATTAATTCAAATGCAAATTAATGTTTGAAAGATATGGGAAAGAAATCAACAAATAGAAAAGGAATCTGTTATTTAGTTGGAGCTGGACCCGGTGACCCTGGTTTGTTAACTATTCGTGCTAAAGAGTGCTTGGAGAAAGCTGATGTGGTTGTTTATGATTACTTGTGCAATGCCGAGATATTGAATTATGCGCCATCCGGTTCTGAAAAAATATATGCAGGAAAAAAGGCTGCTGATCATGCTATTCCTCAAGATGAACTTAATGACTTATTAGTAAAGTTATCGCTTGAGGGAAAGACAGTAGTTAGGCTTAAGGGAGGTGATCCATACGTTTTTGGAAGGGGAGGAGAGGAAGCTCAGGAACTGAATAAGGCAGAAATTCCTTTTGAAATTGTTCCTGGGATTAGTTCTTCAATTGCAGGTCCTGCGTATGCAGGAATACCGGTCACTCATAGAGATTGCTGCTCTCAACTCACTATATTTACTGGTCATGAAGATCCAAACAAGAATGAGTCTGTTATCGATTATTCCAAGATTGGAAAATATGATGGAACTAAAGTAATGCTTATGGGGGTCGGCCAGCTAGAAAAAGTAACCAGTGAAATGATTTCTGGTGGGGCAGCTAAAGATACACCAGTTGCTCTGATAAGATGGGCCACGACCGGTAGACAAGAGACTTTAGTCGGAGAAATTGGAAATATTTCACAAAAGGTAAATAAAGTGGGGTTTAAAGCTCCTGCTGTCGCCGTATTTGGAGAGGTAGTCAATTTAAGAGATCAACTTAATTGGTTTGAGGGTCGTTCTTTATACGCTAAGAAAATGGTTGTAACGAGAACAAGAACTCAGGCTGGAGAGCTTAGCGTACGACTTAGGAACATGGGAGCTGACGTGGATGAAATGCCTACTATTAGAATTGAGCCTCCAGAGAAGCTCAAAGAATTTGGTCAATTAGTTCAGGATTCCCATAAGTATGATTGGATTGTTTTCACTAGTCCTAATGGGGTAGATGCCTTCTTTGATATCTTTTTTAAATTATATAAGGATGCACGATCAATTGGAGGAGCAAAAATCGCTGTGATTGGTCCAGGTACTCAGAAAGCAGTAGAAAAATTTCACCTCGCTGTTGATCTGTTACCAGAGAGATTTGTTGCTGAGGGACTCGTAGAAAAATTTGTCGAATCAGAGGGTGTTGAAAATCAAACAATATTATTGGTCCGACCTGAGAAGACACGTGATGTAATATCCAAAGGGCTCAATGAAAAAGGGGCAATCGTAGACGAGGCTATTGCTTATCGTACTGTTCCTGAACTTGAAGATCCCACGGGTGCAGTAAAGAGATTCAACTCAGGAGAAATAGACCTAGTAACCTTTACAAGTTCAAGCACCGTTGAGAGCTTTATGGAACTGGATCTTGAGATACCAGATCATATTGTAATGGCAAGTATTGGCCCTATAACTTCTGAAACTATCCGTTCTTATGGTTACGAAGCTGAAATTGAAGCTAAAGAATCAAATATACCAAGCCTCGTTGATGCTATAGATGAATACTATAAACTTAACGAATAAGTTTTTTGAAATTAAACCAAGGCAGGTAATACAAACTTAAGCCTCAGAATTATCAGCAGGGGTCTCAGCCGCTACTGTCTCTGCCTGCTCAACAGGAGTCTCTTCTGAATCTTTAGTAGTATTGCCACGTCTGAACACCTGCAAGTTTGTGCGAAATTTCATTCTAGATTTCTTCGCGGCTGTACGTTGTTTTCTACGATAGCGTTGAAACGGAGTTTCGAATGATCGAAGGCGTCTCATTTCATCCATGATTCCTTCAGCCTCAAGCTTGTTTTTTAAACGCTTAAGAGCACGGTCTACTGATTCGCCTTTATTTACTTCTACGTCTGTCATGTTTTAAATTTGGGACCGGACTTTAATAGGTTTCAGTCAATGAGTCAAGTGCGGTTCTAATCTGAAACTGCAGTAGGGTCTACAGCCTCTTGATCAGCGTCCAGAATTTGTCTTCGGAGGTTAATTCCCTTAAATCTTGCCCAAAAAGCAACAATTGGGGATGCAACAAATATCGAAGAGTAGGTTCCAACAATTACTCCTATAATAATTGCAAATGAAAAGTCTTGAAGAGATGGTCCACCGAATAAGAAAAGGCTGATAACGGTTAAGAGTGTTGTTAAACTTGTTAAAATAGTTCGGGAGAGGGTCGAGTTTATGGCGACGTTCATTATGGTGTTTTGATCGCCCCGTTGATTACGAAGACCTTCCCTAATCCTGTCAAAAACAACAATAGTGTCGTTAATAGAGTAACCAGCAATAGTTAGAAACGCTCCTACGAGTATCAAATTAAGTTCAAGTCCACAGAGCACAGTGATACCAATCACGATAACAAGATCATGAACTAATGCCGCAATTGCTCCTAAGGCGAAAGAAAATTCAAATCGGAAAGTAATGTAGATAAAGATTGCGATTAGGCCGGCAATTAACGCTGTTATCGAAGTCGATAACATTTCACCCGCTATCTGCGAACGTATCTGCTGACTTTGAATTTGTCCTTCTGCTAAACCTGCAGAGCTAATAGCGCCCTTTACTTTTTCGCCATCAGTATCACTTACTCTCACAGAGTAAATTGTTTTATTTTGTCCGAGNGGTGTTAATTCTTGAATCTGTGGAGCCTTTGATCCTTTTGCTAAATTATCATTTACAACTTTGGAGATTTTCTCTTTAGAGATATTTTCAGAAGCATTAAATCGAAGTTGTTGTCCTCCTGCAAATTCTATACCCAGTGAATCTCCTCGTTTTACTCCCAGTACAATAATTGATAAAATAATTATTCCGAAAGAAACTAATTTAGTTATTTTTGTTAGTCCCAGAAAATTAATATTCTTTTTAGAAAGAACAGGAGTGAAGTTGAGTTGATTAAATTTATTTGAGCTNTTAAGCCAATTGTAACAAACNCTNGTCACAAGNAGCGCAGAGAAAAGTGAAACGATGATTCCTATAGTAAGAGTCGTCGCGAAACCTTGAATGGCTCCTTCTGCTAACCAGAGAAGTACGAAGGCTGTTAATAAAGTAGTAATTTGAGCATCGAAAATTGCAGAGAATGCTTTTTCATAAGCGGACTGTATGGCAGCGCCAATGCTCTTACCTGAGGCTTTTTCTTCCCTCAGTCGTTCATATATTAAAACATTGGCATCAATAGCAATTCCTATAGTTAGAATGACACCAGCAATACCTGCTAATGTGAAATCTGCCTGAAATATCGCCAGAATACCGAAAAGAAGAATAATGTTAATNGATANGCCAATGAGNGCTATGAGGCCTGCAAAACGATAAAAAATTANCATAAAGATGGCCGTTAGACCAATGCCTGTTAGGCCTGCATTGATGCCCTGGCCAATGGCGGCTTTAGCAAGTGTAGGTGGAAAGCTCTCTTCGAAAACAATTTCAGGTTTTACTCCAAGGGGGTTTCTCATTGATACAGCGAGAGACTTCGCTTCATCTTCAGTAAAGTTTCCTGAGATTTGACAGTTACCTCCAGGAATAGGGCCATTAAAAACNGCGGCCGAAATTATTTTTCCATCGAGAAGGATGGCCATTTGCGTTCTTCCATCACCCTGATATTTACTACTTACTCTTGAAAGCTCGTCTGCGCCATCACCTTTGAATTTGATATTGATGACCCATCCAGCGCTATCAAGGACAGCNAATGCATTAGTGACGTCACTACCCTTAATTAAAACTTTATCCTGAAGTAATAATTTGTCAGGACCTGTGGGGTTATCTTTATTTCCACGGTCTGTGGATTCATCAAATTCTACTATTTGAGAGTTAAGGATAAAGTCTCCNTTTTCAACTCTTTGTATGGCAGTAGGACTGTTTTGTTCGTGTGTCAGGTATAGATTGAGAATGGCTGATTTTTGAAGTTGCTCACGAATTGTGCTGATTGTCTTTTCATCTATTGTTTGTTCTTTCTCTCCACCTTCACGATGAGGGATGTCAACAGATAGACGATCTTTTCCGACNGGAACGATTGATACATCGCTTACAGCTGAAGCAGATAATCTTCTTTCAAGAACTGACTTCGCTTCATCCTGATCGCTTTTGCTAATAAATTTTTCACTTTTTTCACCCCCATCTTTTTTAACATCCTCAGGTAGTTGTAGTTCAAGAGTGAATCTTACTCCGCCAGCCAGATCCATTCCCCTTTTGATTTTCTTCTCTGGTGGAGATAAAGAATAAATNCAAAAACTGGCTAANCCCAAGGCAAGTAATGTTCCTATATATCTCTGATGACGTTCAGAGTCTGAGCCAAAGTACCATATGAAAAGGACNAGTAAGCCTAGGGCGATGATGAAAGCGATGAGNGGGGTCATTTTTTGTTTATATCTTTTTTATCTTCCCGGATATCAGGGGCCCGAAATCTACAGGTTTTTATAAGAAAAACAACCTAACTCTCAAACTGTTCGNTTGAGGACACGTTAAAAGCTGAAACTTTATCAGAATTGGTTTTCTGGATAACCTAAATTTAAGAAAAATTGATTATTAGAGTAATTGAATGATCACATTAATTAATCTAATTCTAACTCGGAAAAACTCCANCTTTGACCATTTCTGAGTACTTTGAAATTTTGATTTAATCCCTCACAAGCTGAGATGAATTCCTCTGGAGAAGCCGTGTTAAACTTGAACATATCAAAGTGATGAGGAATGGCTATTCCGGCATTTACGGCTCTGGATAAAGCTGCTGCTTCATATCCATTAAGGTTGCCTGCTACTCGCCTTTTAGGTTTATTCCCATTAATTGGCACAATAGCGACATCAATAGAAAATTTTAATAACTCAGAAGTTAATTGAGGGTGCCAAAGAGTGTCCCCCGAATGGTAGATATTCCATTTCCCAAAACTTATNATGAGACCCATAAATTTAGGGTGGCCATTTTNATCTCTTTCAATTTCGTTGTGTGCTGCTGCTATTCCAGTGATGGTAAATCCGTCTATCGTAATTTTATTTTCTTCAGTTATTCCAATGAGTCTGATTTTATTTTCTTTACCAAGGCGCTCTTCGGCAAATTCAATATTAGCCTGNGGTAGNACTAATTGTACCTCTCTATCAGCTTTGCTTATAGCATTAAGAGTTTCGCCATCTAGATGGTCAGTGTGATTATGAGAAGATGTTATAATATTGATGAAATTTAGTCTGGATGGATTAATAACTTTTTCAGTTATTCTTTCNTGTGGTTTATCGGTATCAGAGTATTTTTTTGTGAGCGAATCCGAAAGGTAAGGATCCAAGAGTATAAATTTCTCGCCCCACTTAATAAGAAATCCACTCTGACCTAACCACCAGATATGAAAGTTTTTCGTGTCTTCGTCAGATCCAAGGATCTCTTCAATTAATTNTTCATTTTTTTTATAAGCTGACTTCATTTANTTATAAGCTTTCTCTAACAATTTGAGCAGCGTTACACATGTTTTGTAGCTTCAATTTTGCCGCCCATCTCGCGGTTTGACTTAAGCCACAATCAGGAGCTAGTACCAATTTTTCGGCATCTACGAATTTCAAGCAATCCCTAATTTTTGATTCCAATAATTCCACGGGCTCAATGAAATAGCTTTTTACATCTATTATTCCCACTGCGACATCCATTTTTTCCGCCACTTCAGAAATAATTTCGAGTTCTGAGTATTCTCGATTTGCCATCTCTAAATGCATTTCATCGACATTTAAATTCATGAATGANGGNAATAAAGGCTTGTAACTTCTAAANCCAACGGCATGCCCTTTAAAGTTGCCGAAGCAAAGGNGAGTGCATAACCGGGTTTTTCCATGAACGCTATTTACAGTTCTGTTGAAGATATCAACAAATCGNTCAGTATCTTCTTTATAGCCATAGCAGCTCATTGANGGTTCATCGACGCAAATTTCTTCGCANCCCTCNGAAACAAGATCCTCTAGNTCTTTACTGATTATTGGAAGTAANGCCTCTGTTATTGCAAAGCGATCTGGATATCTATCATTTGGAATCAACCTTCCGCTCATTGTAAATGGGCCAGGGACACTCATTTTTAATGTTTTCCCTAGAGGAGCTAATCTTTTTAATCTTTTAAATTCTTCCACTGCTCCTAAACCGTTTTCGTCTGAAAGTTCACCAATGATTTCATGCTTACCTCTCTGATCATGAGCAGGAGGACCAAACTTCCTTGGTGATTCGGGTTCCATTGCGATCCCTTTTAAATGTCCATAGAAAGATAGATTGAAGTCAAGTCGGGTNTGTTCNCCATCTGTAATTACATCAAGGCCAGCATTGACCTGATCTTGAATCGCACATGTTGTCGCATCATCTTTAATTTCGGAGATATCATTTGCGCCGAACTGATTAAGATTTTCGCCCGCGAAGTGCAGCCAACTTGGGAAAGGGTAACTACCTATAACTGAGGTGCGAATGGGTTGATTTTTCATGATTAAAAATAGATTCGCCTTTTCATGGGCTTGTCGCAATCATGAAATCTATTTACTAGGAATTAATGAAAAACTTGGGAGAACTAGCTTTTGAACTCTAGCTCATTAAGGAGCACAGTTTTAGCCAATCTAAGATATCCTTGATCTTCTAGCGAAAGGTCTAATTCAGCATATTCATTCAGGGCTCTTAGAATTTCTTTCTTTCTGATAAGTTTTCTTGCCTTCGGACTGGCAAGTAGAATGCCCGGTTTCATCTGTGAACATTATTTGCTTAGCATGTGTTATAGTCAAGGATTTCTTTATAATTAACTAATGTTAAATAAAAATTGGACGAAATTTTACGTTCTAAGCATTTTTTTTCAAAAATTTTCCAGACTTTGATTAGTTTCGACAATTATTAGCTTCCATAATAGGCATTCATTTTTCTGAAAATTTACCACTTTTAGTTATCAATTGTTGAATCTAGTCCCGTATTGGGTTACTCCTCCTACGCTTTTTTGATGGCTAAAAACCTCTTCCAGAAAGTTTGGGATNCCCATGCTGTTCGTGAGCTGTCCAATGGACAGACTCAATTACTCATTGGTACNCACTTAATTCATGAGGTGACCTCTCCTCAAGCTTTNGGTATGTTGAGGGATCTGGGAATAAAAGTTAAATATCCTAATAGGACCTTTGCAACTGTTGATCACATTGTTCCAACTGACCAGAGAGAACAGCCTTTTAGTGATCCCTTAGCTGACGCGATGATCAAGGAGCTTGCTAAGAATGCAGAAGAGTTTGGAGTCACCTATTTTGATCTCGCTTCAGGAAAACAAGGAGTTGTTCATGTGGTTGGACCTGAACAAGGAATTACTCAGCCTGGAACCACTATAGCTTGTGGCGATTCTCATACAGCAACTCATGGGGCTTTTGGTGCTATTGCTTTTGGTATAGGNACGACTCAAGTAAGGGATGTATTAGCCACCCAAACGATGGCTCTAGGTAAGTTGAAAGTTCGAAGAATTAATGTTGATGGTGATTTAAAACCCGGAGTATATGCAAAAGACGTGGCGCTTCACATTATTGCTCAGCTTGGAGCNAATGGAGGAATTGGTTTTGCCTATGAATATGGCGGTTCATTGTTTGATGCATTTTCAATGGAGGAGAGAATGACTGTATGTAATATGTCGATTGAGGGTGGGGCNCGTTGTGGTTACGTCAATCCTGATGATAAAACTTTTGATTATCTTAAGGGTCGACCATATTCACCTGAGGGTGATAACTGGGATGAAGCTGTTTTAAAATGGAGATCTGTTGCATCGGATCCTGACTGTGAGTACGACGATGTTGTTAATATTTCTGCAGANAAAATTGCTCCGACCGTCACTTGGGGAGTAAGCCCTGACCAAGGTTTTTCCATTGAGGGAGTTATTCCAGACCCATCGGTAGAGAAAAATGAGAATGATAGATTGTCAGTTCAAGAGGCTATCAGTTANATGAAACTAGAACCAGGTGAGCCNATTAAAGGAACAAAAATTGATGTGGCTTTTCTTGGAAGTTGTACAAATGGAAGATTGTCTGATTTCCGAGAGGTCGCAAAGTATCTTAAAGGTCATAAGGTTTCTGAGGGAGTTAAAGCAATCGCGGTTCCTGGGTCTCAAGTCGTTGACTTGATGGCTAAAAAGGAGGGCCTTGACAAGATATTCAGTGACGCAGGTTTTGAGTGGAGAGCAGCCGGATGCTCAATGTGCCTTGCAATGAATCCTGACAAACTAGTAGGGGATCAACTTTGTGCTAGTTCATCCAANAGAAATTTCAAAGGTCGTCAAGGTAGTCCAACTGGAAGAACTGTTCTAATGAGCCCTGTTATGGTGGCAGCAGCAGCAGTTAACGGTCATATTAGTGACGCTCGCGAAGTATTTTCACTTTAATAATTTTTTAAATATGGCTCTAGAGAAGATTAAAGAAGTAAAGGGTAAGGCAGTATATGTTCAGGGTAACGATATTGATACTGATCGGATTATTCCTGCGCGTTTNATGAAATGTGTGACATTTGATGGNTTAGGAGAATACCTTTTTTACGATGTTCGTAAAGATGCCGAAGGAAATGATAAAGAACACCCTCTTAATGAGCCCAGGTTTTCAGAAGCTTCGATTCTTATATCAAATGCTAATTTCGGATGTGGNTCNTCTCGTGAGCATGCACCGCAAGCGCTTTATCGATATGGTTTTCGTGCGATATTAGCTGAGAGCTATGCTGAAATATTTTTTGGTAATTGCTGTGGCCTAGGNGTTCCATGTGCCGTAACGTCGAATGNAAACATTAAGAAAATTTCCAGTCTTATTGATCAAAATCCAGATACTGAAGTGCATTTAGATGTTGCTAATTCTAAAATTATTACCAGTGAACTAACCTTTTCAGTTGATATCCCTCCNGGTGCGAGGGAAGCCTTAACAGAAGGTCGATGGGATCCTATTGCAGAGCTTCAAGAAGCTGAGGAAGCTGTTGATGATGTAGTCAACAAGCTTGGTTACGCTATTTGAATTTAGTATTTATTAGTCTAAATACTTCGTATTTACTAAAAGGGTCTAGGNCATTAAATTCCCTGGATTTATGAAAATGCTCACTTGATTCAAGAATGGTTATTGCTTCNGTATTTTCTTCTCCAGTTGAATTTAGGTATCGGTAGCCAAAAAGTATAAGTAGTTTTTCATTATTAGTATTGGCCTCTGCTATTTTATTTTTTAATTCATCGGAAGTATTAATAATTGATNACNCTGGNAAGTATAACTTCATCAGCTTTCCTCCAAATCCATAGGATAAAATATTGATAACTTCTCCAGAATCTTGACGTCTTTTGAGATATGACTCGATTTCTTTTTGAGTNGAGTGAGGGCGGTTGAGTGTTAACTTCCTTTGGTTACCATTTAATGATTGGCAGAGAGAAATGCANATGANAAATATTAGTACGTTTACCCANCGTCTNTTCTTAATTAGTTNAAGGGTTCCGANCATTCCAATGCTCATTAATATTGTCGNGGGAATAATCATTATGGAAACAAACCGGTTGTTGTGGTGNCTTTGTGTAANNGTAGAGCTGAGGAGGATTGATAATGCACCCAAGAGAATTGTGAAGATCAAAATTTTTGCTGCCCCTTCTCTATGTAGCCATGTTTTCATAAACCCAATAGCTATTGCCGCGATGCTTATGAGAATGACCGTAGAAGTTATGAACGGATAAATGACAAATTGATTGCTAAGAGAATTAGAAATTATTGGAGGTTCAATAATTTCACCAATCGAGTTAAAGGGTAACCCGAAAATTATCATACTGATGGAATCAATCCAGTTGCCAAAGGTTTCGATTCCATAGTCTGGAATTATTCTCCATTCATTTAATTGCATAATATTTGGAGAATATAGGGGAAAAAATATCATTAGAGAGATTGCGTGGGAGATAAAAATTCGGCTAAGAAAAAATGAACAGTTAGAAATATTATCCTCTTTGTTTTTTATCAGAATGTACCCGCAAATAAAAAATCCAATTGCATAAATTAAACCATCTGGAATTAACCACGATGTCATGAGTTGAGTAAAACTAAATATTATCCAATATCGCCAACGACCACTTGTGTCATTAATTGATTTAGTTAGGAATAATGCGGTTAAGATAATTAAAAAAATCAATATTCCATCTGTAGTTACTAGCGATCCGTTCTCGATATGCCAGGGATGCATTGCCAATAAAAACGATGCAAGGATACCTCCATTTTTGAAACCCCAATTTTTCATTAGTATTCCTATCAAGAATATTGATGCAAGTGAGGCTAAAAAGTTTGGGAGCCTTATAGCGAATTCACTAAAAATAGGATCAGTGAATTCTCCCATTGAGGACCACGTGCCGTGACTTAACTTNACCATGGCTTTTAGTAGTGGGCTTTTGTCAGGAGATGGATAGTCCCATAGAACAGNGCTCCAGTCATCCGAAGAAGTTACAGAATTATAGGAATCTATTTTTTCAGAGTCTCCTCCTAGTATTTCAAACTCTTCCCATGAAAGACTGCTGTTTATCAGATTCCATCTTAGAAATGCGCCCAAAAAGACGATCAGAAGAAGTATTATCCAGTAATAATAAGATGGTGTCTTTTTGAATGTGAAGTCAATGCTGTTATTTATTTTAAGTGTGGAGAATGACCACCTACTCCAAGTCAGAAGCAATGTTGAACAAATGATTGAGCTAATTAAAAATCCCCACCACGTNCCAATAATTACATAATTATCAGATGGATTCACTTGAAGTGAGTCTCCTTGGCCCACTTTCCATGGTTTNACTGAGGTTATCAGGTATGAAATAACCCCTAATAATATAATTAATAGGGTGAACCTGATCCATTTGCCTTCTGCTTTCCAGAAGCTATTTTCTTGCCTGAAAAAGATGTTACGTTTAGGCACAATATGAAGTTTGGCTATTTGCTGCCAATATTCCAATGGTTTCTTTATTAACCTGTACTTGCGATAACTGCTTCTATGCGCTTTAGCTAGTTTGTAATTTTGATTTCCCGCACTTGAAAACGATACTCAGAGTTTTTTCCTATTTAAAAAGATACCCAAAGTTGGGTTCGTTACAGTTGATTTGCGCCATAGTAGCAACTTTATTGGCCATTGTTTTTCCTAATATCGCTCGATTAGTATTAGATGAAGCCGTCCCCCAGAAAAGAGAAGACCTTTTAATTTCTTATACGCTATTAGCTTGCCTTGCTTACTTTGGTAGAGATTTGCTCAATTCTCTTAGAATCATGCTTAATAACACTTTCGAGCAAAAAGTGATTTACGATATAAGAAGCGATTTATACGAGAAGCTGCAAAGACTACCTTTGAAGTGGTTCGATAATCGGCCAACTGGAGATATTATGACTAGAGTGGCTGAGGATGTCACGTCAATGGAAAGAGTCTTGATTGATGGTATTGAGCAGGGGTTGGTCGCTTTACTACAAATAGTGGCAGTGAGTTTGGTTATGTTTTGGATTAATCCTACCCTTGCAGCATGGGCTGTCGTGCCAGTGCCTTTTTTATTTATAGGGGCAATGATTTATACCAGTACTAGGGATAGATACAGAACTGTTCGTAAAGCCACATCCGAAATGAATGCACTTTTGCATGATAACATTTCAGGTATTAGACAAATTAAGGCGTACACAATGGAAGCGAGTGAACTTAAAAGGTTCAATGCAGCTAGTGACAAAGTAAGAAAAGCGACACTTAGAACAATGTTTGCATGGGCAATTTATAATCCTTCCATGAGTTTTATCGGAGGAATTGGTTTTATTCTTGTAATTGGTTTTGGTGGTAACCTTGCTCTTCAAGGCCAGATATCTCCGGGTGAAATCACAGCATTTCTTCTCTACTTGACTCTTTTTTATGAACCAGTCAGTAGGCTTCATCAATTAAATCAAATGCTCCAATCTGGTCGAGCAGCGGCTGAAAGAGTCTTTGATATACTTGACTCGGTTGATGAACCAGGACTAGACGATGGAGTTAATTTAAAGGTTCCAGTGAATGGTAAAGTTGAATATAGGGATGTAGAATTTAATTATGCAGAAGGCATTCAAACTATTAATGGCGTGAATCTGAATGCCGAGCCGGGGCAGACGATTGCTCTAGTGGGACCGACCGGGGCAGGTAAAACTACTGTCATCAATTTACTTACACGATTCTATGAACATGGGTCCGGCGATATACTTATTGATGAGGTCGAAGTTAAGAAAATATCCAAAGAATCATTAAGAAGTGCTATTGGTTATGTAACACAAGAAAGTTTCTTATTTAATGGAACAGTTAAAGAGAATCTTCTGCTTGCTAATAGAGACGCTAGCGAAGATCAAATGTGGGACTCATTGAAAGTTGCCAATGCCTATGACTTCATAAAATGCCTTCCAGAAGGTTTAGATACTCAAGTAGGTGAGCGAGGAGTGAAACTGAGTGTTGGCGAGAAACAGAGAGTTAGCATAGCTAGAGCGCTTCTTCGGAATCCTCCAATTCTTCTTCTAGATGAGGCCACTGCTAGTGTTGATACAGAGACTGAGAGGTTAATCCAACAGGCCTTGGAAAGATTAATGAAAGATAGAACCAGTTTTGTTATTGCTCATAGGCTAAGTACTGTTCGAGGAGCCGATAATATTTACGTTATGGATAATGGTAAAGTGGTTGAGAGTGGTACTCACGAAGATCTATTATCCATGCCTGGTCTTTACGCTGAACTTTGCAGAACAAGCTTTTTAGATGAGCAATAATAGTTTACTTCTGATTTAGTTTGAGAGAGACCTCCCTATTATTTCCTTCGAATGAAAGTATTTTTTTGCGGTCGCCCACCCTGTATTCGATCACATTTTTTTGACCGTCTAAATCATCAAAGAAAATTGTATTTCTGATCTTACAAAGATGAGGTTCTTGTTTTTCTCCTATCTTGAAGGAAAAAAATATCCAAGTATTTGTTATTCCGATTTCCTTATCAGAATAACTGGCATAAACATTTTTACCTGATGGTAGCACCACGTAAAAATTCTTTGAGAGATAGCCTTCTATTAGTTGATTAATATTTTTTGATTTTTCTAAATCGACTTTTCCTTTGATTTGATCTGATATTGCAGATTCTAGATCAACACCTCTTAATCTAAGCGAAACCTCAATTGATTGAGTTTTGGGATTCCATTGAGCTTCAGCAAATGTTGCATGTACGGGGTGACCGTATGAAAAATTTTCAAATGAATAAATTAAGATTACTAATGCCACTATTGTCCAAGCCTTATTCATTTGA
>PAHQ01000023.1 GCA_002705125.1 Verrucomicrobiales bacterium
AGTTATTTTTCGTTGAAGGGTTTAAATTTGAGAAAGGATTGATAGTAGTAGAGTGAAATTTAGTAGGAGGTAATCCCTCAGCTACTAATGGCCTTCCGCGACTTTCAAATACTGCTTTGCCTTTTGATCGACGCATCGCAATTTCCCTAATTCTGGGGTCTTGCCCCTCAGTGAAGAGAAGATTTAAGCAGAGCTTTTCAATTAATTTATTAGGCAGGGTGTCCTTTTCTAAGAGTGCCAGAAGAGCAGAGAGTTTTAGGCCTACCGATTTTTCGNTNATTTGATGNTTTAGTTCCTCAACGGTACATAAATCCATTAGGGCTCCCCATACCGAATAGAANACAANTCTATCTTTTTCCTCTTNGGCNAGTTTCTTTAAATGANCAGTNAACTTTTTTTCTTTGCATTGGCGTATTGCGATTACGGCCTCNTGTCTTACTCGCGCATTAGAGTCGCTTAAGTATTTATCGAAATCAGATCTAATTTTTTTGTTGTGTGCCTGTATTCTAATCGACTGAATTTTTTGATTTAGAGTTCCTTCTGGCAAATTAGGATTTGGTTTGATCCTGCCAATTGTCCAAGTTGCCCATGTCTCTAAGGATTTGGTTTGTTTACTTNTATCAATAGTCTCTTCAAGAATAGCCAAGGATTGGTTGCCTCTTCTGATTAGTTCATCTTGGGCGTTAGTCCTCCATACAGGTAGATGGCTGCCGAGGTCTTCCAGCAATTCTTTGAATGACCAATCTTGAATATTTTGGGCTCTTTTTTNGAGCTGTTCCTTAATTGGCTNAATTGTTTTTGGCCAAATTCTATAGATTCGTCCTTCATTGGCAAGTGCCCCATTTTCGTAATGAGCTCCATATTGTCTGCCCCAACTGGATATCCATATCGATTTATCTGGGCCGAGTTCAATATCAACGGGATCAAAGCTTTTCCCTTTACTAAGGGGCATAGATCTTCCGGTGCCAGCGCTCGCTAAAGAAACTAGATTTTGCGATTCGGAAAATCTCCAAGCTCCTTTCCATTNAGGTTTGAAGATATATACTTCCCGATTTAGCCAGTCATTGATAAAAAAGACATTNCGATATTTTTTTGGGTAATCAGGCAAGTTNCAAAAGATAATGCCTGTNCCTGATCCCTCGAAGAGAGGCCCACTTGAAGGGGCAGTAGGCAGGTGTTCGTCGCCCTTCCAATCATAGCTCCAGTTGTGGCCCCATCCAAAATGAGCACCAAAAAATGGAGCAAAAATTTTATCTCCCGTTGTCTGATCGTTATCAGTACCTAGCCAGTTGAATTCATCATCAAAACAAATGTCCCAAGGGTTTCGAAATCCTCTTGAGACTATTTCAAGATTTTTTCCATCATCGTCACACCTGAGAATGCCACCAGTGATACCCCAATCATCTGAAGGGTGGTGGTAGGATTTAGCATAATTTTTCTGATTTGATAATTCGGGTTCATTAAAAGAGGGGGTATCAGGTGGTGTTGATACGCCCCATAATTCTCGAAAAGGTTGAGGTGCGATTTTTTCTGGTAAAATGGTTAGTCCTTTAGAATTGCCTTTAGACATATAGAGCTTTCCATCTGGTCCGAAATTCAAACCATGTAATCCATGTTCTAGATTTCCGAGGTCTGTATAGACCTTAATGTATTCATCCGCCAAATCGTCATTGTTAGTATCTCTGACCAAAGTGAGATCAGGAGCGTTCGCAACCCATAAGTCATTACCTTTCCAAGCCAAACCTTGAATAGAATTGAAACCTGAAGCAAACTCTATTCTTGAATCAGCCGAACCGTCGCCATTTTTATCAAGAATGATCCAAACGGAATCTCCTTTTGTTTCCGGTTTGGGTTTTCTGTACTGCGGTCCCATCCCGACACATAATCTTCCTAGTTTATCAAAAGTTATTGCACAAGGGTTTCGAACGAGAGGCTCTTTAGCAAATAATGAGACCTCAAAATCATCTGNGACTTTAGGAAAACTCTCATCTGCATTCGATTTAATGATAATAAGAGAAATGAAAAAGAGTGTAGCGGTTCTTTTAATCATTTAATTGATATTCTGGCGGGTTAACGCAGTCATGAATTTTTTAGGGGAGCTCTTTAATTTTTATATTTCTATACCAACAAGCATCGTTGTGATCTGTAAGAAGAATGTGGCCTTTTATTTTCTTTCCGAATTTCAAAACGTTTTTAAATTTCGTTTTAGGAACCCTTTCCATTACTTCCTTACTTCCACAAATGTAGGATAATATTTTTATTCCATTTAACCAGTGCTCAACATTGTTCCCTTTGACTTTTATTTGTGAATGATTCCAAGAGCCCATTGGTAAATTAGGTTTTCCGTCGATTGGTTTCACGATGAGATAGAATGACCCGTTAGAATAAAAGGGGTCTTTAACCTTCTTGTCATCAATCATTTGATATTCATGCCCAAGGGCCGCTTTTCTTTCTTCCGTTATAAAATATTTAACACCATTATTTCCTCCATCTTCTAGTCTCCATTCCCATGAAAAAATATAATTATCATAGGTTTTATTTGTCATGATGTTACCTGCTTTAATACCTGAAGGCTTGTGCAAATGACCATTAGAGACTGTCCAACCTGTAATCTTTCTGGAAACAGAGTCGTAATATCTCCACTCCTTAATTTCTTTTCCATTGAATAATAATTCCCAACCCTCATCCATTTCTTTTTGGGAGAGTTTATTATGAGATTTATTTTTTTGATTTTCGTTGGATTGGCTGAAGCCCCGTAACTCTATAATTGAGAAAATTATAATAAGTGTCAGAAAAATTTTAATAGAAGATTTCATATTCTAATATTTGAATAAAAAATGCCTCACTGTGCAAGGTGAGGCATCTTTAAATTAATAAATAATTTATGTGTCTAAAGAGTACTATGATGCAGCATCAAACCGTGCAGCAGCAGCGTCCCAATCTACAACACTCCACCATGCGTTGATGTAGTCAGGTCTTAGGTTTTGATACTTCAAGTAATACGCATGTTCCCATACATCGCATCCAATAATTGGAGTGTTGCCATCCATGATTGGGCTGTCTTGATTAGGTGTTGAAGTGACTTCTAGTGATCCATTAGAAACGCTTAACCATGCCCAACCGCTTCCAAATCTTGTCATTCCTGCTTTGGTGAATGCTTCTTTNAAATTATCCAAACTTCCAAATGTCGANTTTATGGNTTCNGCAAGTGGGCCGCTNGGTTCACCTCCTTTTCCTGGACCCATGATACTCCAAAAAAGAGAATGGTTTGCGTGCCCTCCGCCATTGTTTCTAACTGCACCTCTTANTTCCTCAGGNACTGCATCTAAATCTGAAATGAGTTCGATAATAGACTTTGACTCTAAAGCTTCATTGCCAGCGATTGCATTGTTGAGATTAGTCACATATGCATTGTGATGTTTTCCATGATGAATTTCCATCGTTGTTTGATCGATGAATGGTTCCAAAGCATCATGTGAATAAGGTAGTTCAGGTAATTCGTGTGCCATAATTTCTNTACTTTTGTGATTAACTTTGTGTCTAGGATATCCGTAAGATGCAATATGTCTAGATTTCAATTACTAATACTATTTTCTATATGTTTTAGAGCCTTTTCNTAACTCATATTGNTTAAATAGTGCCTCAANCTTGGATCTAGTGTTTTTTTTAAAGATCGATGNTTGTCTTCTATTGCTTCGGATATTTTTTTAAGCGATTCGAGATGTGCATTCGGATCCTTGTCGCGAAACTCGTAATCTGCAATAATTTGTAATCTTTCTTTTAAAAGTTTAGCAAGGTTTATTAATTCATTATTCATTCGTAGTATTAATTTATTTTAAACTCGGCATGAGATTAAAGAAGTTGGACTATTATAAATAATAAAATAATTAATCATGAGTATCCATGAGAAATTCACCTTAATAGATTGGGNCGTTGTTTTTGGCTACCTTTTGCTCACCACNTGGGTAGGNCATGCNATGAGAGGTAAGCAAGGGACTATAAAAGATTTTTTTCTTGGAGGAAGGTCTTTGCCATGGCCTGCAGTTAGTGGATCAATTATTGCCACCGAAATTAGTGGGGTGACTTTTATTGGCGTGCCCGGAACCTTGTTTGCTTTGCACGGGGATTTCACTTATTTGCAGTGGGCCGTTGGATCAATTATCGCGCGAATTATTGTTGGAGCTTTTTTTGTTAAGATTTATTACGAGAANGAGATTTACAGCCCATATGATTATATGGGAATTCGATTGGGATCGGGAGTGAAGGTGCTAGCCACAATACTATTCACAGTGGGAAGTATTCTTGGCCAGAGCGTCAGGGTTCTCGTTGCTGCGATTCCTCTAAAAGTTGTGACTGGCATGGACATTAGTTTATGTATTATCATAATTGGTGTTTTTGCTATTGGTTGGACACTCATGGGAGGAATGCGAACAGTCATTTGGACTGATGTTATGCAGTTCCTTCTGTTTTTAGTGGGAGGAGTTATCGCGTTGATATGGTTAATTAGCGGAATATCAGGCGGTTGGTCTGAAATGATTGAGACGGCTAAGGAATTTGGTCGAACTAGATCAGTGGACCCGAGGTTTGGAATAGGGCCTGAATTAAAGTTTACNCTTTGGGTGGCTATTTTTGCAGTNCCTTTTCAAAATCTTGGTATTTTTGGNGTGGATCAATTAATGGCTCAAAGAATGTTTTGCTGTAAAACAGCGAAGCAGGCAGGGAAGGCAATTATTTACAGCTCAATAGGTCAGCTAGTGACTGTCCTAATGCTTCTAATTGGTGCAGCGCTTTTTGTGAACTATCATCAGAACGGATTCACGGACCAAGAGATCTCTACAATATTTGATGTTCCTATTTCTGGGGTTCAAGAGGTCAGGGATGGGGCTCAATATGCTGCGCATCCTGTGACTCAAGAAACTTCTAAGGTGCCTGTTCCAGAGTCATTTGGAGGAAAGTCTGGATATATCTTTCCAGTGTGGATAGTAAATGCTCTTCCGGCAGGTCTTAGCGGTTTGATATTAGCGGGTATTTTTGCAGCTGCGATATCAAGTCTTGATTCCATTTTAGCAGCTTTAAGCCAGACATCACTTTCTTTGATTTATAANCCTGAAAAGAATACTAAAAACCTTTCACAGGCTCAACTCATGTTTCGTTCTAGGTTTCTTGTAATCTTTTGGGGTTTGGCTCTAACTGGATTTACTTTATTGTTNTCTGTTGCAAAAAACATTCCGATTCTACCGCTTGCCTTCGGAATGACTACATANACNGTTGGCCCTATGCTNGGTATATTTGTTTGCTCGATACTTGGNAAAGGAACATTTAGNGGTTTGATGATAGGGTCAGTGATTTCATTTTTANCAGTGATGTGNNTTCAAACTGATATATGGGATTTATTAATAAAAATGAATCTTTTGGATCTNCAAAACTTAGCCTTTTTACCGACCTTGGAAATCGATGAAATTAATGGGTCTTTAAAGTCTAAATTCCTTTTTGCCTGGATGTGGCCAATAACCTTCTTAATTACAGTGACTTTCGGTTTNTTNTTTTCCAGAAAATCAAAATCTTAAGTTTGTTTAACCTTTCTTTAATTAACAATTAGTCATTTAAATTATGGTGGTTAGAAAAATAATTCATATTAAAGGTGTCATTTTTTTCNGTTCTCGGTAGAAAATTCTTGAGGCAGAAGGGTAATTAATTCTAGCGTTTTAATTGTAANAAAAATANGGGATTATTTTGTAACATTAAGGCTTTGACTTTTNGCCAAAAAAAAACAAATAATCTTCTCCCTTCGTGTTGCAACAAAGGACTTAATCTATTTCCCCAATGGGTTGAGTACACTTGGTTTGAGTGCGATCAAACCTGAAAATATATATAATTTTAAAAGCTCAGCAGAAACAACAATGATCAGTAAGAACCAAATTTTTTTCCCAGATAAAGTAACCATAGCGTTAAGATCATTGAATAACAGACTTCGCTAGTTATTTGGAAATGGGAGAAGAGCTTAACGNCATCTGGAAAGAAATTTGTTCTAATGTTAAAGAACAAGTCAGTTCTGACACATTNAAAAGATGGTTTTCTTCAACTCGGCTAGTTGATGCTGATGAGGACTCATTAAGTGTTCAAATACCAAACCATATTTATGGATTATGGATTGAATCNAATTACATGGCCATTTTGAATCATTCGGTTATGCAAGTTATTGGGCAGCCTCGAAAAATTAATTGGATGTCTAACTCTGTCGAAGATTCAAATGAAGCAGAAGACATAAAAAAATCATCTCTAGAAACAAACGAGGTTTCTGTGTATAAGCCTGCAGCCAGGTCCAAAGCAAAAACTCAAAATCAAAAAGCCATTATCAGTGTTAGTGACGAAAAGATTGAAAAATCGGTGCGAAGAGTTGGGTTAAACAAGAATCATAGGTTTGATACTTTTGTAGTCGGTTCAAATAATGAGTACGCCTGTGCCGCTGCTCATGCTGTGGCTAAGGGTAATTCTGAGGGATACAATCCATTGTTTATCTGGGGTGGGCCTGGTCTCGGTAAGACGCATTTGCTCCATGCCATTGGCTATGAGCATTTAAAAAGAGAACCTAAAGCAAGAGTTGTTTATATGACCTGTGAGCAGTTCACGAATGAGTTTATTGATGCAATACAGAATAGTTCACTGACTAAGTTCCGAAATAAATATAGAAAAGCGGATCTTCTCCTTGTGGACGACATTCACTTTCTTGCGGGGAAAGAAAAATCTCAGGAAGAGTTTTTTCATACCTTTAATATGATATGTGATGGGCGCCGCCAAATTGTTCTTACAAGTGATCGCCCTGCTGCTGAAACGTCAGACCTCGAGGAAAGAATAATTTCTAGGTGTGAATGGGGCCTAACTGCTGGTCTAGAACTTCCTGATTTGGAGACGAGATTGGCTATTTTGCGTAAAAAAATGGCCATGTGGCAAGTGACTCTGGAAGATAGAATTGTAGAGTTTCTTGCAGACCGTATTCGAAAAAGTGTACGTCGACTTGAAGGCGCTATGATGAGGCTGGCGAGTTATTCTTCTTTGAGTGGAAAGTCATTAACTGACGAAGTTATCGAAGGTCTTCTTAAGGACATTCTGAGAGAAGAGGGGCGACGCAGAGTGACTATTCACTCAATACAGAAAGAAGTTTCATCTCATTTTGATGTTAGGGTTGCAGATATGAGCTCTAGGGGGCGCCGCTCTGACGTNGCATTCGCTAGGCAGGTAGCAATGTATTTATCTAGAACAATGACAGATCATTCCCTTGTGGAGATAGGTAGGGCTTTTGGTAGAGATCACGGGACAGTCATTCACGCTGTTAAAAAAGTTGAGGAAAGAATGGAGAATTCTCAAGATCTTCGCTATAAAGTGAGNCTTTTGGGGACTCGCCTATCAAATGTTTGACCAAATACTTGTTATTTTAATCGAACTGCCTTGATAGTTTTGTGCATAGGGTAGTTTGTATTAGACACTAACCGATTCTTCGCTAAATATTTAACAGTAGTTAACAAATTAATTATTGGTTAATTTGNTATTTTATAAAAAATATCGGAATTATTAGAAGCTAAAATGAAGTTCAAAATTTCTAAGGAAGATTTCCTCGAAGGTCTCCAGCAGGTTCAGCATGTAGTGAGTAATAGAACAACTCTTCCAATTCTTTCGAATGTGCTTTTAGAGGCAGATGGAGATTCTCTTAAGCTTACAACTACTGATTTAGACGTAGGTGTGTCTGGTTCAGTGAAAGCCAGCGTATCGAAATCAGGTTCGACTACTCTTCCTGCCAGAAGGCTAGCAGGAATTGTTAGAGAGCTACCCTCGGATGAGGTTAGTGTCGATGTTACGGCTAAGGACGTGGCTTCAATAAAAAGTGGCCCCAGTTTTTTTAAGATACTTGGTCTTTCAAAAGAAGAGTTTCCTCCTTTAGCAACCTTCGAGGATGCTAGTGAGTATAAGATTGATCAAAAAGTTTTAAAGGAAGCGCTTAAGATGACTTCCTATGCGATTTCAACTGATGAGACTAGATACGTATTAAATGGAATTCTTTGCTCTTTTAAAGGTGGCTCTTTAACGCTTGTTGCAACTGATGGGCGTAGGCTAGCTATGGTGCAGCATGATGTGGAGTTTCCAAAAAGTTTGGAAACTGAAGTTATTGTTCCAACTAAAGCGGTTAGTGAATTACAAAGGCTCTTATCTGACGAGGGAGAAGTTAAAATTTTCATAAGCGATTCCCAGATTTCATTTGAACTTAATGATAATATTTTAGTAAGTAAACTNATTGAGGGTAATTATCCTAATTATAACCAAGTCATTCCAGAAGAGACAAAGGAAAGAATACCATTAGATCGAGATAGTTTTCTCAGCACTGTGAACAGGGTCTCATTGTTAGCAAATGAGAAGTCTAATTCAGTAAAGTGTGTTTTTAAAAAGGACCAGATAGATGTTACAGCTAATTCACAAGATGTCGGTGAAGCTAATGAAACGATAGCGGTTTCATATAAGGGCCCAGAGTTTTCAATAGCTTTTAATCCTGAGTTTTTGATGGCCCCACTAAGAAATCTTGATGCTGATGAGATCTATCTGGAGTTAATTGATGAAATGAGCCCAGGTGTTATTAGAACAACAGGATCATTTCTGTATGTTTTAATGCCGATGAGGGTTAGTCAGTAATTTTAACTAAGTTAATTCTAGGAAATTACTGATTAACTTTAATCCTGCTGCTTGGCTTTTCTCTGGATGAAATTGTGTGCCGAAGATGTTTCCGCATCGCACACTTGAGGCGAATTCGAGACCATAACTAGTGATTGAGGACACTGAATTTGATTCTAAGGGCTCTGGGTAATAAGAGTGCACAAAATAGAAATGTGTGGAGGTTTTAATACCTTNCCATATAGGGTCGCTACTATTTNNAANCTTTATTTCATTCCATCCCATATGAGGTACCTTTAAGAGATTTTCTTCAGGAAACCTTACAACTTTTCCGGGTATTATTCCGAATCCATCTGAGTTTGGACTCTCATCACTTTTTTCAAATAGCATTTGGAATCCTATACAAATTCCTAAGAATGGACGATCTTCCTTTAACCAACTTTTAATTGGATCAAAGAGTCTTTGTTTTTTTAATTGTTCTGATGAGTCGCCAAATGATCCTACCCCAGGAAAAATAATAGAGCTAATGTCTTTAATATCTTCNGGCGAACGTATGAGTGTTGAATTTACAGAAAGTTTTTTTAAACTATTACAAACACTCCGTAGATTTCCCGCTCCATAATCAATAACTCCTATCATTGATCTTTCAGAATAATATTAACCACTTTTTAATTCTTATTAAAGAGTCTCCTTAGTACTCGGAACACCTTCAACTCTTGGATCTATTTTAAATGCTATATCACATGATTTAGCTAACCCTTTAAATATTGATTCTGCCATGTGGTGGGCATCACGACCGGATATTACCTCTACGTGAATGTTTGCCCCCGCATTATTCGAAAAGCCTCTCAGAAATTCTTCGACCAACCCAAAAGAAAATTCTCTAATACTTTCAATTTTTTCAGGTGCTTTGAAAGAAAGGTAAGGGCGCCCTCCAAAATCTACGGCAACTCTTGTCAGAGTTTCGTCCATGGGTAATAAGGCCCAACCATACCTGTAAATTCCTTTCTTATTACTAAGTGCTTCTTTAATACAAGTGCCAAGTACAATTCCTACATCTTCAACTGTATGGTGATAGTCTACTTCGATATCACCGTTTGCTGTAATATCTAAATCACAGAGGCTGTGCTTCGAGAACAAAGTTAGCATATGATCTAAAAAAGGTACGCCAGTATCAATTGTAGATTTCCCGCAACCGTCTATGTTGATTTTTACTTCAACTTTTGTTTCTGCTGTTTGTCGACTGTGCTCTGCTGACCTGTTAATTGTCATTTATAATTTTTCTTATACTTAACCTTTAATCTCCAGAATTATTTTCTGACAAATCTTCACCTTCTTCCTGAGGTTTAAAGAATATTTTAGCACATACTGTAGATACAACCAAGAGAAGAGCAATTATGATTATTATTGTCTGAAAGCTAATTCCACCACTTTCTTCGGCAGTTTCGGCTTGTGGGCTCTCTGAGTTTGCATTTTTAATGGGTGGAGTTGGAGGTTGGTTTGTTATAGCCTCTTTTTCCTTCGCTTGTTGTTCACTCTCTTCCTCCTCCTTTTTGGTAATTGCAGCTGCAGCAATAGCTGCGGCCCTTTCAGTTTCCAATTTTTCTTTGATTGCACTATCAAGTTTAGCTGAAAACTCATCAATAGACTTACCTCTTGCTCCATTAGTTTTTGCAATTCCTAATTGGCTCTTAGCATTGTCCAGGTCACCTGAGGAGTAACTTTGATAAGCATCTGATAGTGCTTTTGATGTAATTTTATTAACTGAAAGGTTGATGGATTCTAAGCTTTTAGTTTCCTTTACGATAGTTTGTCGAGCATTTTTGATACTGTTGAGGTCCCACTTATTAATTGGTAGCCATACTTTTTTAATTTCTTTAGCCTCGGTAAGCTTTTCTTGAAATTTTTTCATTGCNTTTTGAAAGGCTTGTTCAGTGCGCAATTTATCGTCGGCTTCCATTGATTTGTATTGCTCTTCTCTTTCCTTGTTTCGAATTTCGAACGCCTTTGCTTCTCTAGCTAAAATCACATCATACTTTGGTAGTAATGCTAAAGTGACTGGGATTGACTCATCATAAGAGATTGAAAATGAATATTCCTTTTGGAGTATTTCAAAGTTATCTAAAGCTTCTGCAAATCTTCCTTTTTTGAGCATCTCCTGCATTTTTGAGAAGACAACTTTAGCCGAATGATTGTAACTATCCTTCGCTGCTTCATCNGGGCTAATCCATTTACCGTTTAACTTAATACTTCCTGATTCGACTAATTTTTTTTCCTTCTGTAATTCATCAATAGTATTTTGAACTTTATTTTTNAGGGAGCTAGTTGGAAAATCTCTCATGAAATTAGCTAGTGATCCGGCTAAGATTTCGTCGTACCCCTCAGCCGTTATAAGGTCAGCAGTAGGTAAAATGTTCGTTAGTTTTTTAAAAGCTTTTTCATCTTCAGCTTCTTTTGAAATTTCTACAGCATCTGACCTCTTGACTATTTTTATATCTTTGATGCTTTTTGTTAGATTGTACTCAATCTTAATTGATGTAGGANTCTCCTCCAATATTTTACCTTCTAATACAGTTCCGTCTTTGAGTTTAATGCTGTCTGCCATCGTATTATAGCAGATTAAAATTAAGGAGATGAGTAGATAGCTTGCTGACTTTAAGTACATATATTTTGGGGTTTTTGTTAAAGAACTAAAATAGCTGAACCAAATTTTGGATCTGTAAAATTGCAGGAATTATTAAATTGTCCAACAGTGTTTCTAAATAACTCATGAATTTAAGATTAACGAGTATTTGTGCTTACGTNTTTTNATGAATCTTNGAATGATAAATTGCTCTTTTATTCACTTCTAATTTTTTCAGAAAAGGCGTTAAATTTTTAAAACAATAAACTACACTTATTATTGACGTGAATATAATTGCAATTGCTAGCCAAAAAGGAGGAGTCGGGAAGACTACCGTAGCAATAAACTTGTCNTANTCGCTAGCNGTCAGNGGATATAGCGTCATCCTAATTGATACTGANCCACAAGGTTCNGTTGGGCANTCATTGTCTCGTGATACTAAAAAGNGGTATGGGTTTTATGATGCTATCTTGGATGAAAAACCTTTTGATGAACTTTTAATCAAAACAAAATTACCAAACTATCAACTCATAACCTCTGGATCTAATGGAGATTATTTTGATGAGTATCAAATCAATTCGAACGTTTGCTTAAAAAGAATAAACCATCTATTTGAGAGAGTGAGAAGTGCTGGTGTTGATTTTGTTTTTGTAGATACTTCCGCTGGGATAGGCGCTATAACATCAAATATAATCAGGGAGTGTGAAACAGTAATATTACCTCAACAATCTGAACCATTAGGGGTTAGGTCAGTTCCTCAAGTTCTCAAAAAAATTCTAGGTATTCGCAAGGAAGGCTCCAAGGTTAACGTCGCGGGTATTCTAATGACCATGGTCAATCCTCAACTTAGGGAGTGCGTAGAAGCTGAATCACAATTGAGATCAGTCTTACCCGCTAGTATAATGTTTCAGACATCAGTTCCGAGGGATAATGTTTTCTTAAGAGCAAGTAGTCTAGGTGTTCCTGTAGGACTTTTGTCTAAGAGCCCTGTGCCAGCNGCTATGGTTTTTGATCAAGTTGCNGCAGAACTAGAATTTAAATTGGGAATTTCTAATATTAACTATCAAGATAATGGCATCGAAGGATTATTGGATTGATTTAGAAGAGTTATCTCAATTGGGCCGAGAGTTGGCGGAAGAAAACTTAGACCCTGATTTGCAGGGTGTTGATATTCGNGCTTTTGAGCGACTTCAGCCAGATGAGCAAGTAAGTGTTGATAATAAAGATAGACCANCGGAAAACGAAATTGACATTAAGAAAATAGGTTCAAAACTTGCAGAGATTAAGCGGCGCGCGGAAGTGAGCGGAATATTATCATCTAGAGAACCAAAGGGAAAAGATGATTTGGACAGCGTTAACCCTGGTCAACTATCCGATTTGATATTAGGAGACTCTTTAGTTCAGAGGTTAAAATCTTATGTGCAATGGGCNTATTCACAGGAAACATTAACTGGCATTTTTATATCTGATGTTGCAGGTAATGAGTTAATTGAATCTGGAGCTGATCCAATTATTGTTCGCGCTGGTATCGATCTCGCTCAACCTTTTCTCAGTTTAGATAAATTTGAGAACAATACTCTTAGTGATGCNGTTCATTCAAAAACCCAAGTTCGAGATTGGGAAGGTTCAGATCTTGTTGTGTTTGTTGCAAATTCAGCATATGGAAAACATGTTNTAGGNATTTTAACNAAATCTAAATTATCACCATCTGAGATTTCCCAATATCGCGAAGGATTTTGCCTTGTAATGGATGTTACATAGAGTGACCAGATGAGCTGCTTAATTTTTTTCTCAATATAAAACCAGTCAGCGTTAAGAGAATTAAAACGAAAANACACATAACGAGAAAATTTATGTAGATTGTATTAAAACTGCCTCCAAAAATATATTTCGTCTTTCCTAAAAATATATTTGGTTTTTTTTCTTCNAAGTGATTCCTGTAATCTTCAATTTCTATTTCAGCAAGAGTNACCAAATCTCTTACCTTGCTATTTAGAAATGTTTGNGTGGCGCTTAATTCTCCATNGTTTAGATAATNATTTGAGTTAAAGCTGTTNCTTGANAGAGAGTTTGTTATATGTNCAATNTGGGCAGTAATNTCATTATGGTTTTTTGCTTTTAGCCCGAAGAGTAAAGTGTAAGCATCTTTGTATTGACTTAGAATATTTTCGTCTTTTTGAGTTAGCGTTTTCTTTTTAAGTAGCTCGGTTTTGATCGANTCAATTTTCCTTAGTGACTTTGANAGTAGGTTGTATTCATNTTGTGCAATGATTAGNGATTCATANGACCATCTTAAAGGAATGATATTACANAATTCAGGCACTTGATGTTTTATGTGTTTATTTGAGNCGCTATTATTAAAATACAATGATGGGTTTATCTTTTTATATTCAATTAGAGCTCCAGCCAANAGTATCTGAGGTATGATGATAATTGGAATTAGCGATAGGGCCCCTTTATTTGATTTTATTGATACAGAAATGAGCAGGCCAATCGATGAGCCAACGAGATTTGTTATTACCATCCATAGCATGTAGTGCTCAGTCATATGGTGGATAAGTAATATGGAGTTACCAATCCACAGGTAGATCCATGATTGAGTTACCGAAAATAATAATAAGATTATAAATTTTGATAAAATATACTGACTTACAATGATTCCATGTCCTCGTTCTCGAGAAAGCATACCCTTATCTCTGATAATTTCATTAGCGCTATTAGTTAGTCCAAGGAACATGGCAACAACTAGTGAAATAAATATATAGGCTGGAATGTGTGGGGCTTCGGAAAATATATATCTTTGTGACTCTGAGTACCTTAAAACTCCTGCAACTAGTAAAGCTAGTAATGGAGAAATAACGAGCGTTGAGAAGATTGTCGATTTGTTCCTTAATTTACTTAAAAGCGTGCGACTTAGGTGAGTATTAAATTGCTTAAGATTCCGCTTTTTTTCACTAATTAAAGATTCCTTTTTAGTGGTTCTTTCGCCATTTGCTTGTGGCTTCGTAATTTGATCATCAAAATTACTGTGTAAGTTTAATTGTATTAGTTCAATTATGAATTCAGGTGTCCCAATTTCTTGGATTCGAAGAAGGTCAGTTTGGTTAATTGGTTTTGATTGGTCTATTAAAGATCGAAGTGACTCATTGAAGAAGACTTCCATCTCATCAGGGCTTCCCCAAAAAGCTAAATTGCCATCGTTATCTAATAGTAATGCTTTATCAAAAGATTTGAATAACTTTCTACTTGGTTGATGAATGCTTACAAAACATATTTTCCCATCAACTCTTTCCCTGATGGAATTTATTATGTTTTCTGAATCATATGATGACAACCCTGTAGTAGGTTCATCAATTAACAAAACAGATGACTCATTTGTTAATTCTAATCCAACATTTAAACGTTTTCTTTCACCTCCTGATAGTAATTTTTGAAAATGTTCACCAGGGATTTTGGTGCACTTGCTTTCTAGTAATAGATCTTTAATAAGTTGCTGCGTCTTTTGCTGGCGTTCTTCTTTACTTAAATCGGGGCAGCGAATTGAGGCAGAAAAGTTGAAATTTTCTTCAATGCTTAGTAATGGATCGAAAGATTCTTCCTCTGGTGAATATGAAATATGACTGCGTATTTTATGGAGGTTTTCATATAGTGACTCTTCATTGTATAAAACCTCACCAGATATAGGTCTTAATTGTCCTGCTAATATCTTTAAAAGGGTGCTTTTTCCGCAACCACTGGGTCCTATAACACAGATTAATTCATTAGCTTCTACTTCGAGATTTAATTGACTGATTCCATCTGAAGAATTGCCATAATGATGACTAACACTAGTTAATTCTAATTTATTAATCTCAAGCATTTAGGCTTATCAAATTAATTTGAATTTCATGATATCTCATAATCGTTATGAATCTGACTTGTATCAAATCTCGTTTAATTGAACAAATGTTAATGATTTTTAAGTAAATTTTCATTTCATCCCCACAATCATGATATAAGTTAACCTACATAGTTGCTAAGCCATAATTAAAATAATTTTGATAAGTTGCTAAGGTTATTAATTAGTTTAAAATTCCATTTAAAAATTTTTCCTCAGAATGTCTGAAAACGATCCAAGAAATCCTCAAGATAACAATTCAAATGACCCAAAAGGGAATGAGTCTCCTGTAAATTTTAAAGGGCTCATTTTCCTTGGGATAGCGATGCTTTTAATTTTCTTTGCTATCAATATGAAAAGTCCTCAGAAGGGAGAGAAAAAAAATTGGCCTGAATTTAAGAAACTCGTTACTGACGGTAAAATTGATGGTGAGCAACCTTTAGTGTTGATCACCAAGCAGGAGAGTTCAGAAGAAGTTTTAATAGCTTACGAGAAAACAGATGGTACAACTGAAAGTAATAAATTGGAAGTACCTGTCAATATAGAGTTTCAAAAAGAAGAAATATCCGAATTACTTAAAAGTAACAACTTAACTTATACTACTGATTTTGAGAGCAATACTATGAGTGCGGTATTGATAACTTTATTACCAATTCTTCTAATACTTCTCATCTTGTATTTCTTCTTCAGGCAACAAATGAAAATGGCTGGAAGAGGTGCGATGAGTTTTGGAAAGAGCAAAGCAAAGATGCTTAGTATGGACACTAAAAAGGTGACCTTCAAAGATGTAGCAGGTGTCAGCGAGGCTAAAGAAGAAGTTTCTGAGTTGGTTGAATTTTTAAAGGACCCGAAAAAATTTCAACGTCTAGGGGGTCAAATACCTAAAGGTGTTTTGATGGTTGGAGCCCCTGGTACTGGTAAAACTTTATTAGCTAGAGCTATAGCGGGAGAAGCAGACGTTCCATTCTTTAGTATTAGTGGATCGGATTTTGTTGAGATGTTTGTTGGAGTTGGGGCTTCTCGAGTTAGAGATATGTTTGAGCAAGGAAAAAAGCATGCTCCTTGCTTAATATTCATTGATGAGATCGATGCAGTGGGCAGACATAGAGGTCACGGTTTAGGAGGAGGTCACGACGAGCGTGAGCAAACTCTAAATGCTCTACTCGTAGAGATGGATGGTTTTGAAACTCAAGAGGGTGTAATTATTATTGCTGCAACTAACAGGCCTGATGTACTTGATCCGGCACTACTAAGGCCAGGAAGATTCGACCGTGAGGTAACGGTTGGATTGCCAGATGTTAGAGGTAGGCATGCTATTTTAGAAGTACATGCAAAGAAGGTAAAGATGGCTGATGGGGTTGATCTTGAGATCATTGCTAGGGGTACTCCAGGTTATTCGGGAGCAGAGTTAGCGAATGTTATTAATGAAGCCGCGTTAATGGCTGCGAGTAAAAATCTTAAAGCTATCACAATAAGCGAACTTGAAGAAGCGCGTGATAAAGTGCGTTGGGGTAAAGAGCGCAGAAGTTTAGCACTCAGTGAAAAAGAGAAAGAGAATACAGCTTATCACGAGGCTGGTCATGCTATTCTTAATGAATTATTAGAGCATACAGACCCATTGCACAAAGTGACAATTATCCCAAGAGGTCCCGCTCTAGGTGTAACAATGTTTTTACCTGAGGAAGACAAATACACTCAGCGTAAATTTGAAATGCTTGACCATCTTGTGGTCGCCATGGGCGGTAGAGTTGCTGAAGAAATTGTATTTGGTGACGTTACTAACGGCGCAGGTGGAGACATAAAAATGGCTACCGATATAGCTAGGAAAATGGTTTGCCAGTGGGGTATGAGTGAAGACCTTGGTATGGTAGAGTATGGAGATCACCAAGAGCATACTTTCTTGGCTAGAGATATGTCGACGACCCGATCATATTCAGAAGATACCGCTCAGAAAATAGATAATGAAGTTAAACGTTTAATTGATACGGCTTATAATAAGGCTAGAGAAATGCTATTAAGCCATAGAGAACAACTCGATTTAATTGCCCATGCGCTACTAGAATATGAGACTTTGGATGCCTCTCACATTAAGGATTTGATGGATGACGGTGAAATGGGTAATCCTCCACCTAGTCCGACTCCGCCAGATTTTGACTCTCCCAAAAAGTCTAGTTCTAATAATAGTGAGAAGCAATCCGCTGATGACGATATCAGCCCAGGAGATTTAGCACCAGTAGGTGCTTAAGAGTTTTCTCGTAACCAAAGTTCAAATTTTTCTGAACTTTCTGCATAGAAAGGATAATTTTCATTGTCTTCTTTTTGTGGTAAGTACCTCCAATGTCTATACATCCATAGCCATGGTTCAGGAAATTGACTCATGAATGGTATAAAAACATCCCAGCATTTTTGTGCTATTTGTTTTTCTGTAGAAGTCGATGAAAGTTCAATTGGTTTTAATATTTTCATTAAATAAGAACCATCTGAGCAAGGTAAAGATATTGCCGGTATTATTGGTAAGCCAGTTTTTTGATGTAAGAACACGTGGAGTCGAGTAACTGATGTGATTTTTGAGAAGCATTTAATTGGAATTGCGTCTCTGCTTGGTTTTACATTTAAGTCCGTTAGTAGTGCGGTGTTACCACCTCTCTTTAATGTTTTAAGTAATTTAATAACTGCTTTTTTAGATGAAATAATTTCATTGCCACTGTGTTCTCTTGCGGTTTTAAAAATATTAGTCAGCAATGGATTTCTAAAATCTTGAGCGATAACAGTTAGAGGTGTTCCGCGAAAACCCATTGCAAGGCTCAACCATTCAAAATTACCATAATGAGGAGTGATCCAGATTGCTCCCTGTTTAGTGGCTCTTTCATGAGCATCCTTATCTTCAAACTCAAATTGTATGAAATCTGAATAATTATTTTTGTTTAGATTTCTCCCCCAAAATAAATCAATAGCGCTCCTAGAAAAGAATTCATAACTCTTTATTATTATTTGCCGTGTTTTATAACTAGTGATTTCATTTGAATCTATTGCACATTTAGCGTTTGCCATACCAGTTAGCCTTCCTCTATTATCAAATACAAAAGCTAGTCTTCCGATGAATTTTGATAATTCAACTATAAGCGTCCTGGGAATTATTGGAGCTCCGAATTTAATGCATTTAATGAGAAACCACTCGATACAATGGCGGACTTGCTTAAGATTTTTTTTCATGCTCAACGTAAAACAAAAAATACTTCAATATAGTGAATAGGGAAAATCTTATTAATATTTTAGATTCTATTCTAAAATCACCTACGGCACCATTTCATGAATACTTTGTCCGAGAATCAATAATAAAACTGTTGTCTGGGTGCAGTAATGNGAGAATCAAAGATGATACTTTTGGCAATTTAATTGTTAATGTAGGTCCTGAAAATAAAAGTCCTTGTTGGATATTTGGTGCTCACATGGATCACCCTGGTTATGTTAAGGTTCAGGAATTTAAAGGAATTGAAGATTACAGAATAAGAGATGATTTCAGTTTTTTGGGTGGTGTTCCTGAAAATTATCTCAATGGCAACTTCCCAATTAAGGAATTCGGATCTTTTGCAATGTGGGATTTAGCTGCTTTAAAGATAGAAGGAGATTTTATTAGATCAAGAGCCTGTGATGATTTGATTGGTTGCGTGGCAATAGTGGCATTGATAAAATTATTATCATCAANAAATAGCTCTCATTCGTTTGGAGCTGTTTTCACTAGAGCGGAAGAAGTGGGTTTTGTAGGAGCTAATGAGTTAGCAAAAAGCTGGCCATTCTCTCAGAATTCATGTTTTGTTTCTATAGAGACGAGCATTCCAACAGGAAGTTCAGGTTTGGGTAATGGGCCAATATGTAGAGTAGGGGACAGGTTGACAATTTTTGATCATATTGCAACTGAATCGATTTTACATGCAGCAAGAGAGAATNACTTAGAAGTGCAACGTGAATTANTGGATAGGGGTGCATGTGAAGCTTCAGCGTTATCTGTTCATGGTATTCCTGTTAGTGGTATTTCTTTGCCTTTAGGTAACTATCATAATTGCGGCAAGGATAACACTATAGAAGAGGAATTCGTAAGCTTTAGGGATCTGGAGGTTTTGATAAAATTAATGGAAAGTATTATTCAGTCATTTCCACTTGGCCCCAAAATTGAAGTTGTAAAAGATTCATCTAAATTTNAGAAAGCTAGTGATAAATATAGAATACTAATTAATCAAACCTCTGATAGCTTTAAAACATGAAACACAAACAAACAGTTATTGTTTGGCATTTGTTAACTATTAGAAAATAATTAATATATATTATCAATTTTATTTACTAAACCTTTAGTCTGTCTACGTTATTGANAACTTAGATCTATTTTGAATGAGCAAAATTGAGTTAGTAAAATTTATTACAATGGTTCTTGGAGTCTTCTTTTCAGTAGGCTGTAACTCATTTGAAGTTGCCAAATTTGATTCTCCTGCATATAGACCCTCTGATCCTACGAATGTCACAGTAAAAGTTTCACTTAAAAATTCTTCAATTTATGTCATGGAAGGAGAAAAGCCTTTGCTGGTTACAGCTACTTGTATTGGTAAAAATAATAGCCCTACACCCTTAGGGAAATTTCGTGCTTTTAATAGATTGCCTAGAAAGAGATCTAATACATATGGATTTCATGTGAGTGGAGCTGAGATTAAGCCAGGTCGAAGAGATGAGACTCCAAAGGGTTATAAGTATATTGGTTACCCGATGCCTTATTGGGTAGAGTTTAAATCTGGATATGGGTTTCACGCCGGATATGTCCACCCTGTACCGAGAACACATGGATGTTTGAGGATACATAACAATGTAGCACCTAAATTTTTTGAGTTAGTTCAACCGGGAACTCCAATTTTCATTGCTAATTCATTACCAGAGGATACAAATATAGGTAAAAACCTTAGAAGGCCTCAAGACTATAAAGATCCTGATCCTGCTCGATCTTATCTAGTTTCAGATAGCTTCTTTGATGACTTATATAAGAATGACAATTTGTTTGAAAGGTAATCATTGTAATGCAAGCTGCTGACCGCTCCAAACCTACGCCAAGAAAAAGGTCTCGGCGTGTCAATGTAAGGACACCGGAGGTCATGTCTGATGTTCAGAATGAGGTTGAAATTCATTACAGGAGTAGGATAGTCGAAAAATTTAGAGAGTCTGATAATGTTTACTCAATTGGCAATACAACTATTGTTCTGGCTAAGCAATTTGGGTTTTGTTATGGGGTGGAACGTGCAATAGATTTAGCTTATGCCACTAGGAGAGTTTTTCCTGAAAGAAAAATATTTCTGATTGGGGAGATTATTCATAACCCCGAAGTTAATAGACAACTCCAGGAAATGGGTATCAAAGAAATTGATAGCCATCCTTCTCAAGCATGCCTAAATGAATTAGGAGCTGATGATATTGTGATTGTACCAGCATTTGGTGCGGAAATTTCATTAATGGACCAAATCGATAAAAGAGGTTGTCAAATAGTTGATACGACTTGTGGCGATGTTATGAGAGTTTGGAAAAGAGTAAGAAATTATTCAAAGCAAGGTTTCACATCGTTAATACATGGAAAA
>PAHQ01000024.1 GCA_002705125.1 Verrucomicrobiales bacterium
CCCGATAACCCATTTTTTGCGAAATTTCAATGATTATTTGCTAACGATTGACGCTTTAGCCTATTTATTAGCAAAAAAATTATAAAATTTTCTTATAATAAAGAAATTAAAAGGGTTTAAATGACAAATAGATACTCCCAATCAGAGGACAATTGCTTATTTAAATGGCAAAAAATTTGGAGAATTCCTGCAAGATGATCTGTCTTTAAAACTACTTGGAATTTATGCCAGCTGTCTCGTAAAGGGCGCCCACTTCAATGGCAGATAAAATTTTATCGAACAAAGCAACTTCATCAATTCTTCCTTCAAAATTTGCAAATTGATCGCTTCGCCCACCTATAAAATAATTTTTTGAAACTGCAAAAGTGGGTTCAAGTTGGCCCTCTATTTCGAGCTTACCGTTCAAGTAAGCTTTAACCTGTTTTTGATTTCTGACAAAGACCAAGTGGTACCAATTATCCTTAAGTAAATCTTGCTTCCCAATGAGTAAGTCATTTAATTGATTGCCATTGAAAATAATGAGCTTGCCGGCATGACCTGCTGTTCCTCCAATTCCTACATGATCTCCTGAAGCGTCTTGTTTATCTGGGTCACCTCTTGAAAAAAAATAACCTGTCACTGGTCGGGCATTATTTCGTAAACCATTTCTAAACCATAAGGAAATCGAATACTGATCACTAATATTTTCTTCTGTAATTACTCTTCCCCCAGAAAAATGTGCAGAGCGACTCATATGCTTATCAGGAAACCCCTTGCCCTCGACTCCTGGCAGATGACAAACAACCCCATCCTCAAAATCTTTTCTAGGTTCCACGTCTCCAAGTCTCCATAGTTTGACTGGCTTCATAAAATTAATAGCCTGAGCATATTTACCTAATGGCTCTTGGTAATCTTTTTTGGATATCCCCGAAATGTCTTCAAGCATACTAATTAAATGAGAAGTAATTTTTTTCTCTGCTTTGATTTCAAGTCCTGCAGTAACTGAAGGCCACGTAGTATAGCCTCCAAGAAAATACTGTTCTGCTGGAGGAATATAGCCTTCTGCTCCATTGGCTAATTCAATATTCATCATGGTGCCAAGAGGACTCCAAGTCTTGAGCTTCAGACCTGTTAACGCATATACCTCATTAGGCATAGCTGTTATACCAAAATCTCCGACCTTAATTGTTTGGAGAACGATCTCGGTTTTCGGATTTTTGTGAAGAAATAGTGCCTGCCTTGCATAGACCTCAGGGCGATTCCTTGGGGTGTTATTAGTTATACCTTTGGCAACGCTTTTCGCCCATTCGAGTCGAACTTTATCCGGCGCCCGACGATCCATCGTGACGCGTTTTTCCTGCATTGAAATGGGCAAATCATCAGCATGTTTAATTGTATCAAGTGACTGAACTGAAAGGTCTGTCAATTCTTTCACATAGCGCTGAATACTAATATCACTTTCCTCTCTTTGTTTCCCATAATCAGCTCTCCAAACATCTCCACTAGTGCCCTGCGAAAGTGCCACAATACACCCTTTACCTCTACGGGCTGATAATTCTTTACAATAACGACCAAAATAATCTGATGAAATTCCAGAGTGCCCACTAAAGTAGTGCATTGAGAAATTACCTAAAACGGCAATAGGTTCGTCACTTTCAGAGACCAATGAAAATAATGTAAACCAAGGGTCCGTCGGACCTGTTTCGCCAGTAGCATTCGGGTTCTGATATCCCGGATGCATATTAGCACGAATTGTATTTTCTCCGAATGGATCAGTGCCAGTTCCAGGCCAAAACGCCCATCGCCTAGGCTTAGTATAATCAGATCCGTCAAAAACTGACCAGCCCACTTTAGCAGATCGAAGTTTTGAGTGCGCTCTGATAATAGATTCAGCAATCTTACCTGGAAGAAATTTTGAATAGTCCTCATCCTTATCCGTTCCAAGACACAAGTCCATCACACTTGGTGCACTATGTGTATGGGTTGCGCTTATAAGGATTCTATTTTTGCTGATACCAGTTTTAATAAATACTTCCTCTTTAACTGCATCACATAAACGAGTTGGAATCATGCAGCTATCCACGACAGCAATAGCGATAGTTTCTTTTTTATCAGAAATAACAATCGCTCTTGAATGTAAACGGTCTGCAATGATTCGTACCTTATTGGTTAAAAATCCACCGTTAACAGTAACCGGCAACTTTTGCGGTGTAATGTCAATCTGAGCCGCTCCAGCACTAAGTTCAGCCAAAGCTTTCTTATTTGCTCCTGCAAACATCATAATAATGATGATTAAGAAGTGGCATTTCATAAATAAAAGTTACCAGATAAGAAAACAAAAAGAAAGCATGCGGAGTATATTTATTCTTCGCTGAGTACTTTTTTGACATATAATGCCTAAAGCATTTTAATGAATTCAACGATTTTTAAGCTCACTCTAATAACATCGGTAGCATCTCTATTATGGGGATGTAAAACTGACATGGGCAGGGTTGAAATTATTGATGAAAAAGTGTCGCCCAATGGAGAATTGGTGGTTTCAACTTTTTCTTGTCAAGGTGGAGGAGCAGCAGGGTACCTTTATTTCAATGCTAGCTTAAGAAAAGTTGGAGAAACATTAAACCCTGAGAACTTTCTTCTAGGCAAGCACAGAACATGGAAAGCATTCCACAGTATCAGTGCTCGGTGGATTGATGATAAAAACTTAGAGCTATCTTATTACCAAGTTAATTCTCCTGATTATAAGGAAAACAATTCAATTAAAGTCGATTCAAAATATGGTGTCAAAATCAACCATGTTATAACCAATAAAAACAAAGGGTGATAATAAGTTACTTCATGAATAATTTATACAGATCTAGAAAATATATAATTGCTTATGTAGTTTCTTTTTTTCTTCCTTATACCTTATCCTTTGCTAAGGAACATTCTCCCAACATCATTTTGATTCTCGCCGATGATTTAGGGTACGGAGACTTGGGGTGCTTCGGTCAAAAAACCCTTAAAACACCTCGGTTGGATGCAATGGCCAAGGAGGGTATGAAATTGACCCAATTTTATGCGGGATGTACGGTCTGCGCTCCCTCAAGAAGTGTCCTAATGACGGGCAAGCATATGGGTCGTACAACTGTTCGCGGTAATTCCACAAAACCGATAGTTATCAAGCCTGGCCAACAAACTCTGGCCACAGTCCTGAAAAAAGCTAACTACTCAACTGCTTGTATTGGTAAATGGGGAATTGGAACACCAGACAATTTCACCAATCCAAACGACGTTGGGTTTGATCATTTTTATGGGTACATCAATATGTGGCATGCACATAATTTTTATCCTGAATTTCTGATTCGTAATGGCAAAGTTGAAATGCTGCAGAACGAGGTGGCCCCTAAGTGGAAGCGGTGGCAAAACCCGAAGCTTGCTCAAGCTGGGCAAGGGGTAGCCATTAAAAAAGTTCAGTACGCTCCTGATCTTTTTACGCAAGATGCGTTGCGTTTTATTAGAGAAAATAAGGAGAACCCTTTTTTCCTATACTTTGCCATGAACGTTCCTCACACGAATAATGAGGCTGGCAATCAAGGCATGGAGGTTCCTGATATTGGTGAGTTCGCTGAAAAAAATTGGCCCGAACCAGAAAAAGGATTCGCCGCCATGATTAAAAATATCGATCGTGATGTGGGTCAAATTATTGACCTGGTCAACGAACTTAATCTCGCCAACAACACTCTCGTAATTTTCACCTCTGACAATGGCCCCCATCAAGAAGGAGGACACAGAGCTGATTTTTTCAAGTCTAGCGGACCTTTTCGAGGCATGAAACGAGATCTTACGGAGGGTGGTATCAGGGTGCCTACAATTGCATGGTGGCCAGGAAAAATTAAAGCTAACACTACCAATGATCACCAATGGTATTTTGGAGATTTCATGAAGACCTTTGCCGAGTTAGCTGAAACAAAGGCACCAGAAGACATCGACAGTGATAGTTTTTTTTCCACCCTCAAGGGTGATCCGCCAGAAAAAAAATGGGCCCGCAATAGCCGCCTCTATTGGGAGTTTCATGAGAGGGGTTCGGCCCAAGCGGTGAGATTCGGTAAATGGAAAGCTATTCGTAAACCAATGTTCACTGGCCCAATACAGCTATACGATCTTTCTTTTGACCGTGAAGAGAAAAAGGATCATTCCAAACGCAGACCCGATCTGGTCAAGCACGCCAAAAATTTATTAGATCAGTCTCATGAACCCGATCCGAATTGGAAGGCCCCTGGCCGCTCAAAGTAAATTTGATCCTAATTCTTATATCAGTACTTATCTTTGACTTCATACCTATAGACCCATTTACCCTCGACTTTCATGCCTCCAATTTCCGAGTGTGGAATGGTATAAGCCTTGGCTTTCCATGGCTCCACATCCCCCATGATCTTAATGCCATCTGGTGTAATGTTTAGAATTTTACCCTCAATGAGAACATCTTCATTATTATCGAGTATTTCAACAGACTCGTCTATATTTACTCCGTAATATGCATAGTAATCCCCAATTTCTTTCCATGATTTCTCACAACCTAGGAGGAATAATGTGAGAACAAATACTACTAACTTCTTCATAGGTGGAGAGTAGATTATTAAGAGTGCAGTTAAAACTACAGAATCCTACTTCAGAGTCATCAGGTAAGCCATAACGTCAGCCAACTCCTGTTGTGTCAGCAATACACCCATCGGTGGCATCGGCGACACCTTCCCTTGAAACTCTTCGGCAATCGCTGCTCCTGGATCTACCAGACTCTCAAGTATGTAGTCTTCTTGTTTGCGTGTCGCGATAGTGTCAAGGGCTGGCCCGACCGGACCGCCCTCACCGTTTACCGCATGACAACGCGCACAGTTAGCAATGGGGTGCGTCTTAAAGATCTTTTTACCCCGCTCCACATCACCTTTAGTGACTTCTGACTCGTCCCCTGTAATCGTTTCATATTCAACCTTGCGTAAGCTTACATCATCCCACCAAGCCTTACCTGTAGACACTCCCCACCCCCCCAAAAGGCAGTTGATACTAGCTACCTTTTGTGAGCCCGAATTGAAGCGCAACTTAATCTGCGTCCAATCCTGCGTGCCTTTTATTCCGTTACTCCCAGGTGCATCGGGATGGGCACTAACGTAGAGCAATGCGCCGCGTCCACCGCCCCCCACATTTTCAGTTTTCACCCAAGCGCTCAGTTCATATTCCGAATTCATATCGATCGGAACATTCATGGTAACGCCCCACTCGGAAGCCTTGTCGGCTGAAATCTCAATCGAATGTTTTCCAGTCCGGGCAACATTCGCTAACTTGTGTTGAGCTGCCCCACGGAAAGAGCGTCCAGTCCATCCAGCCGCAAAATCGCCGCTCAGCTTTTCGAATGAGCCGTTGACCAGGAGCTCTTTTCCTAGCTTGAATGGGCCTCGTTGCACTGGACCGGCACCTGCATTGCGTAGACTCTGCGAGAGCCACGGCTCACTCGCATTGGAAAAGTCTTTGATCAACTCCTTAGCTGCCCGCACAATCGTTTTTTGATCTTTGAACTGAACCATTTTATTGAAAGCAGCGAGACGCACTATCAGCTCCTCGTCCTGCACAACCGCGGTGTCGAAGAAAAGTTGCAGCGCAGCCGAGTCATTACCGAGGGCATTAATCGCATTTCGGCGTAAGGCTGAATCTTTGCTCATGAGAGCCGCTTGATGTGTTTCTGGATCAAGAGCACCAATACCCTTCAGACTCCAGAGTGCCTGAATCGCACCAATTCCGCCCGCAGTCACTTTCTTCTTGAGCCCGGGAACCGCTCCCTTCTTTGCCTCGTCTACTAGGAGACGTTGTGCGGTGTGCCGCCAGAACAAATTGTCGCTGTCCAGCGCCGCAACAAGTTGGTTATCGCTAGCTCCAGCGAGCGACTTGATCTTCGATTTCGGCGCATCTTCCCAAACGACACGATAGATCCGGCCGTGCCCGCGGTCGCGGTTAGGATTGACGTGGGCATTTCCCTTTCCATTCTTTGCATCATAACCTCCGCGGCCTTTGCTTGGCGTGGGATTGTGTTGAATGATGAAGTTGTACCAGTCCGCCACCCAGAGGTGCCCATCAGGCCCAACCTCCGCTGCTACAGGCGAGAACCACTCGTCAGCCGAAGCCAAAAAGGCATACGCGTTTTTTGCCTTATACCCTGCGCCCGTGGGAATCATTTCATACATGCCCAAAAGGTGACCAGTAGGCCCACCGATAAATGCCATTTTATCGCGGTAGGACTCTGGAAATGCAGCCGAGGTTGCCAACGCATGACCAGCTCCCGCCGTGTAATTGTTGAATGCATCGACCTGGCGGATGTTCGGCGTGATNGGATGNAATGAGCGATCGGTCGCNATCATCTTNGCNCTCATNCCTTTCTTNCCNGNGGGGAANGCGGTNGCNGGAATNCCNCAGAANAAGCTGGGATTGTTGTTGGCNGTNGAACCAAACACATCACCGGACGAGTTGAACCCGAGTCCCCAGGTATTATTATTAAACTGATGCATGAACTCGAGCGCAGATCCGTCCGGCTTCATGCGGAACACGCCAGAGCCAAACCTCTTCTGCTCGCCACCGACCACACCACTGTAGGACGAGTAGCCGACTGCGCCCCAGATCCAGTTGTCGAATCCATAGCGCAGATTCGATGGCCCGGCATGAGTATCACCCGTGCCCCAGCCAGTATTCAAGACCTCACGCACGTCAGCCTTGTCATCGCCGTCTGTATCTTTCAGGAAGAGGAAGTCTGGAACGTGAGCCACAATAATTCCTCCGCGNGAGAAGGTTAGTGAAGTGGGGATGTTGAGCCCATCCGCAAAGACTGTCACCTTGTCGCACTTCCCATCTCCGTCAGTGTCTTCGAGGATCTTGATCTTGTCGTTGCCGACGCGGTCAGGCGTCATCTCGTTCGGGTAGTCGACCGTCTCGGCAGCCCAAAGNCGACCGCGTTCGTCCCAAGCAAGGCCGATCGGGTTAATGATGTCTGGCTCGCTGGCGAANAACTCCAACCTGAANCCGACCGGGGCCTGGGTATAATTCATGCTGTCCTCCGCCTTGAGCGGGAACTGGTAAGGCAATGGCTCCGGGCGATTCTCGTAGTTAGCAATGTCACCGCGCTTCTCATATTTCAAAGGCGCACGCTCAGCAATGAATTCTTCATACGACTGTTTTCTCTCATTGCCCACAGACCACAGGATCCCTGCCTTGAGCAACTGGTGAAAGGCAGACTGCTTCCAAACTCGCTCGTCGTGACCTGAAGCTGTATAGAAAACACGCCCCTTGCCTTGCGTACGCACCCATGTCCACGGCTCAGGTTCCGTAATGTTGTCTTCCTTTCCAGCGACCTCACGCACCATCAAAACCTGGCGATTTTTCTCATTGTGATTCTTGTGCATGTAAGTCTCGTCCCAAGCCTCAAACTCCTTTACACCGTCCATCGCTGGNTGCTTGGGATCGACCACTTTGGCGGTGAAGGTGCCAACCTTGTGACTAGCAAATCGGCCGCCCACAAGCTGGTCGAAACCCGGTTCGTTACCGAAGCACCAGCTCGCGCAATGTACCGGAACAAAACCACCACCGGTCTCAACGTACTCCTTTAGGTTCTTCCACTGATTGGGAGTGATTGTTCCATGATTCGCATAAAGTAGAAGAGCATCAAACTTGCCCAGATATGCNGCGTCGCCNAGAGCCTCCTCGACGCTGGTGACATAATCAAAATAGATAGCATCACTNCCAAGCCCCTTGGCCAACATCGGATAGAACTTGTTACTGTTGTGATGCTCGCTCTCGTGACCAAGAAACAGCACACGTATGGCACCCGCTTTTGGCTCGGTTTTGGTTTTGGGNGCAGCAAAAATAACTAGTGCAAAGGCACCAACTATTGAGGTAATTAGGGAAATATAAAGGGCTCGGTTTTTCATAGTGCGGTCTATAATTAGAATATTATTATTAAAAAAATTACTCAAGAGAGAACTTCAGCTCCAGCGGCTGGCCATTGTATTGGCTCTCTTTGGTTCTGCGACTAGAGTGCCTTTACAGCGTAATTCCACAAGCGACTGACGTTAATTCCTAAGAAGTACCGGGAACAATACGGGTAAGCCTAATACTTAAGTCGCTCCGAAAGATCCTCGAACAACTGACTTTGTTCCATAACTGATACGAGAATTATATTATCGTTTTGTGAATGATTCGTCAGCAATGATGCTAACCATCAAATCACGCAATTTATAATCATTCTTCTTTGAAGCTTCTAAAAGACGATCAATCATCTCTGAATCTGAATAATTCATCTCTCTTCCCATCGCATACTCAGAAAGTTTTGTAAGCAAATTCCTGGCAATTTTGTCTTTGTCTTCCATCATTAGTCTTTTAAGACCTTCCATGCCATCAATAGCGCGACCATCACGGTGAACAGCGACAGAATCGACCTTAGTCGTTTCAACAAACTTGCTAGTGATGCGTTCTTTCTTCACCACTTTACCTTCCTTCTTCTCCTCGGGTATTTTAGTCACTACAAACTGTTGATAATTCTCGCGATAACGACCCAAAACATCAAAATTTTCCATGGCTAAACCAAAAGGATCCATCTTACTATGACAGGAGGCACATTGCGGATTATTACGATGCTCATTAATATTGTCTTTAATCGTGAATGTTTCCGAAGGAGGGTTAAGAACTCCTATTTCAAGATTTGTGGGGACTGTTAATTTGTGTCCATAAATATTTTCAGCCACCCAGGCGCCCCTATAAAAAGGGTTAGTGAATTCGCCATTAGTGGTCATCATCAAAACACCAGCCTGTGTTAGAAGGCCTCCACGACGGGACTCTTTATCAAGCATGACTTTTCGAAAGTCATTTGGAGGCGGTAACTTTTTTTCATGGTCTTTTTGATCAGATCCTTTTTGCAATTTCTCTTCTTCAGGAAGTTTAAATTCATAAATTTGATTCAACGGTTTATTGATCACAACAAAATCAGAATCAATGAAATTCAGAAGACTTAAATTCTCATTCAAGATCACCTTAAGAAACTCAATCCCTTCCTGCATCAAGAAAGGTTTCAGTTGTGAAATTTTTGCGCCGCGCCTGTCTCCAAACGTATGCGTAAGAATGTCATCGTGCGGATTGACAGTATCGACTTTATTAAGTTCGAGCCACTGCTCTGTAAAATTAGTAGAGAAACGTTGAGCTTTAGGGTCTTGAAGCATCCTTAAGGCTTCAGCAGAACGAACGCTTGAATCCTTCAATTTCCCTTCAGAAGCCAACTTAATCAAACGGTCGTCTGGAATCGAATTCCACAAAAAGTAAGATAACCTGGAGGCAATCGCATAATCGTCCAGATTTAGAGAATTACCTTTGTATTTATACAAAAAATTTGGTGAACAGAGCATGGAGGTCAAGGCCGCTTGCACGGCATTGAAGACGTTTTCATCAGTTTCATATCTCTTTTTTGCGATATCGGTATATCGCTTTAGTTCCTTGTCANTCACCGGTCTNCGGAAGAGTTTAATAGCCAGTTTCTTAATGAATTGCTGGTATTTCTCGTGCGGGTCGTTGCCCTTCAAGCCATCATAGTATGTTTGGTAAAAATCGGTTTTTGGTGGCCAACTCTCATAAAAGGGGCCGGTAACTTCAGCCGAGATGAAGTGCAAGCTCGCCCTTGGCGCTTCGGTTAGCTCCTTATCTTTAGGCAGCGGAGGTATACGTTCGGGCTTACTGAGATCCTCAGGCAATGGATAAAAATAATTGTTACTATAAAGAGTAAGATTATTCCCTGACTCTAAATAGACTCTCGCCTTATCACTTAATAAAAACTCATGTGTACTGAGTGGTTCTTTACTGACCTTAGGGTTTATATTGGTTGTAATTCTTAACCATTCATTTTCTTTACCCAGGTCAACCTTGAAATTAAAATCACGTTCCTGAAAATTAATGGAACGATCATAAAACGTGAAATGCCCATTGATCTTCACATCGTAGTAGCCTGGCAGCCTCACATCATACGCGAATCCAAGTCCACGGGAATAATCTTTGTAATAAAACCCCTCTGTAGTCAAACCGTTATTAGTATCCTCATAGCTCGCAAACCCTTTGCTACCTAATCTGCGCACCTTAGAATTTTTATACGTATAAACATTTGTAGTGGGTTTGGGCATGCCTCCAACGACCTTCTCTGCTACTCCCGAGGCAACTCGGAAATAGCTATCCATAGCATAGGGTGACATAACAAGTTTATCGCCTTCATTATCAAAACCATCTCTGGTGTTATCTACAGGTAAGTAGTTGCTGATTTCTAATTTAGTGAAAAAAGTATCGTTGATCGTGTTCTGATACTCTGCGCTATTTAAACGCGTGAGAACACCAGGCAAATTTGATTTGATTGTTAGGTACTGTTTGGCCAAGAGCTCTTCATGAACTGCCATCTCCTTGGTTGAAGGTTTCTTCTCAGCTTTACGAGGTGGCATTTCATTTTCTTTTAAAACCGTTAAGATTTCATTTAATAATTCATGATTGTTCCAATCGTTGTTATTAAAGGTTTCAAAATTATGACCTCCTTTAGTCTTTTCATTACCGTGACAATTGACACAGTAGTTTTTTAAGAAGGTTTTACTGCGTCCGAACTCCGTATTATTTTCAATACCATTTACAACGGAGCCTAAAGCCCACGCCATCAACGTTAGGGACAAGAGCCTCATTTAACTCTTCTTAGAGTTTGGCAGATCCACTGCTCGTGGCAAAACTTTCGATTTCGCAACCCAAATGCTGTAAAGCTGGGAGATAAACGTTGTTACGGTTATCCGTACCATTGAACTTAATGTGTTTACCATGCTCAAATCCACCTCCAGCAACAATCACAGGGTTATTCTTACTGCCGTGAGGACCTTCTTCTTTACTGACACTCAGGGAACTAGTGATCAAACATACCGTCTGATCTAGTAAGGTTCCACCAGCTTTTGTCTTAGTTGATTTAAGTTTGTCCAAGAAACGAGCCGTCTGCATCATGTAGGCCTGGTCAGCCTCGATGTTTTTAATATATCCTGCTTCGCTTTTAACTGCGTGGGAATCCGTATGATGACCAAGCCAATTCCATTCACCATAAACATTGGCCACTCGAGTGATGTCGTATTTGAATGCCAGAAAGAGTAAATCTAAATAGGTTGAACGTTCATTGAAATAGGCGCATTTTAGAATCTTTTGAAGATACTCAGTGAGACCATCCGTTTTGAATGGGACATTTTCAGGGAATGGAACATCCACATGTTTTTGATTCAACCAGCGCTCGGATCTTTGGATAGACTTTTCGGATTCACGTAAACTGGAAAAGTATTCATCTAATTTGACTTGGTCTGCCCTGGAAACTTTTTTCATCATGCTCTTAGCGTCCTCTCTACTAGCATCCAGCATAGATTTTTTAAGCGCTAGTAATTCTGCACGCTTTTTGTTGTCTACTTTGCCAAATATGGTTTCGAACAGAATCTGGCCATTCGTGATTGGGGAAATAGGCAATCCACCCTTATAGGAAATGCCATAAGAATGCCTCTGTTCAACGACCAAATTTCTAATACGCGTGTCATTGCCGATATGAGACGCCGCAATTTCGTCAACCGAATCTTTAATCAACTGCGGATTTCTGTGGTCAGAATATTCAGCAAAAGCGTACATCGTACTTTCATGATCTCCGTAGTTCCTTAAATTCGTACAAAGAGTGTAATCATTCTTCAATTTTTCCAGTGGTTGGAAAGTAGAAGAGCTCTGATAGTCTTTACCCGTAGACGTCGGGAAGTTATCAGAGCACATGCCATTTCCGATATTCATACAAAACAACCGATTCGCTTTCACAGCATCATCGCCCTTAGCTTCTTGGCCAAAACTTTCCAATGCAGGCAACATCACTAAACAACCCGCTGATTTCAAAATATCTCGCCTGTGTATAGGAGCACCCTTACGTTTCTGAATCGATTGCATACCTATCATTCTTACTGAGAATTGATGAGTTCTCAAGAAAGAAGTTCTTTTATAACCTTTAATACCAGTAAAAGTGGTACACTTTTCTATTGAAGTGTTAGTGGAACCATTGGATTTTATTAAATCTGATCGATATCTTGGATCCGTTTGGAAGCATGGGACATANCCACTAATGTTNTATTTTTCCANCNTATTCGGATTTNAAGAGAATAGTTANTAACAGGTTTTACTAAGATTTTTTTAGAGTCTTCCAACTAGGATCGGATTCGTGGGACTCATATATCACCGACTAAAACGATATTTAAAACTATAGGGTAATCTTCTCAACATGTTAGTCTCAATATCATCATGCTAGAGTAACAGAAAACGCTCTTACTCCAGCCAGACGGGCTGAGAGATAACACCGTTAGTAGCTATGTCCCATGCTTCCAAACGGACCCAGGATTTCCCTTTTAAATTGAGTGTTCTTCTAAAAGTTTCTTTTCCAAATGCTACAGAATTGTTTAGTTCAATCCGCTCCCGGTAAACTTTTTCACCATCACCCGAAACTATTTCAATGAAAGACATGGGAAAGGTCCAGGTCAGCGCTACTTCTAGTTTCGCAATACCCGAATCCTGAACTTTTAGTGTCTTACCTGATTGCTTCCCATCAACCGTAAAACGGGGCATCAGGACTTCTCCTGTAGAAATAAAGAAAGCCCCATCTCTTAACGCTTTCAGGACAGGGTCCCATCCATCTTCGAACCGGGGAATATGATCTAATCGCAAATAATTAATATTTGCATGAGCATAAAATTCAGTCGTCCGGTCAACTTCAAATATATCTACTTCGCCTACAATATATTTTTTCGCTCCCCAATTTGAAGTGTCGTCAAGGAGATCTAAGACACGCCAGCCTAAGCGTGGCCTTGAGAGGTCAGCAGGCATCGCTTTCCAAGCGCCACCAAGATATCGATCAGATTTAAAAAACTCTTCATTTCTATAACGATCAGGATAACCAGTGGATGACTTAATTCGTGGATGAGCAGCCCACATTAAGCCTTGCTCTAATTCCATTAATTTTAAAACATCGTCGGAACTTCCTAAATGATAAATTCGACCATATTCAGGATGCTCTTCAATAAATGGCTTACCCTTGGATCTTTTCAAAACCCACATCACCGGACGAGGAAAAAAACTAATCCAATGACCACCAAGATGTACGTTAGGTTCTTCACCCGGAAGAAGGAGAAAGTCATCCTCTGAAAGGCGAGCGCACTCATCATGCATTGCCTTAAGCAATGGAAGAGACTCTTCAGGGTCACGCCTCTTTGGGCCAAGATGATTATGAAACTCTGCAAGATGCACAATTTCGACACCAGCCTTTTTGAAAACATCAACAAAATCAGGCATAAACGTTTCTTTGGGTTGGTCCTTTTGCATGGATATCACTAGACCCACGTCTATAGCCTGCCCTCCTCCGTCATTCCAACAGTGAACAGCCATCAGATTGTCTCCCTTCTTCAGGGTTTTCCGGGCCTCTGGACTAATTGACACCTCACGGTATTCCTTGGAGAAACCTTTCACCGAGAAGGCCAATACACCATTGAGATAAACCTCCGTGTCCTCGTCGTACAACAAGGAAAGCTTAAGTCCATCAGCAGGAACCTCTTTAAGCTGAAAGCTTCTGCGCAACCATATGTCTTGGGTTTGCCAATCAGTGCCCAGATTAAGACTAGGTGTTCCTTGCTTACCAAATCCACCCAGCCCATTTTTCCATTTTTGATCATCGAAGGATGGTTGCATCCAGTCCTTTGATGGTCGCGTCAAAGAATACTGCCAGCCCTGCTTAATTAGTCGCGAACTACTGACCACTTCCGGAGAAGACGACTTCTGACGCTCTTTGCGTAACTCAAGCAGACGCGTCGTGTGCTCAATGTGGTAATGACTAGTAAACGTCTTATGNCCGGGCAACTNAGGAAAGCGATCGTTGTGTGTGTAGGCTTTAACTCGATCAAAAATTTTGTTTCCACGATCAAGCGAAGGTAGCCAAAAAATTCCCAACTCCTGTTGGGTGTCAGGCGGTGCATTAAACCATGGAACCCAACGATCATCGCCTTTCAGATCCTGGCGAATTCCGATACCAAATTTTGGGATTTTTTTCATGAAACCACNCCCCCGCCAGGTAAAGCCAAGATTATAAGCCTCGTCGAGTGGGTAAAAATAACGGTGAGGGGGCGGAAAGATTGCTAGTGCACCAGCATCAGTTTCCAGAGCAATCGTACGATTGCGGACCTTGACTGGCTTTGCTGGTTGATCAATCTCATTTGTGCGGTGCAACTTATCGTCAAGACCAATCCAAGAAACAGCTTTCCCTTTAGGGTCACATGTTAAGCCTGCGTGGTAGAGCAAGGCTCGCGCATCCTTCTGCGTTTGAATTATTGACTGAAGGTGTATAAGCTCACAGCCAGCATAGAGCGTGAATCGAAGTTTACCTGAAAAAGCACTACCTTGAAGTTCATTAATATCAACAATACATCTGTTGCCCTCGCTTCGCACGGCTACAGATTTAAGTTTTAGCGTCAGTGGACCTGACTTACTAAGTTTGCGACTGGTTGGATCAAAGAAGATATTCCAGCCTCCACGTTTCTTTAAGTCTCTTTGTCCAATAGATAATACAGTAATCGGGTCAGCGTCGCGTAAGACCACGACTGGTTTACTATCACCTGAGGCTACAGCGACCGATCTAACTAAAGCTCCATCACCCGAAATATTGAGCGACAATTGCGTTGACCCTTCTTGGGTATCCCATTCCAAAACAAGTGCTTTTTTCGCCTCTTTATTTTCCTCATCGATCCGAACAGACACTCCACAAGACGGGTCATATGACTTCGTGTTTACAGAAATTGCATCAGCGATCTGATTACAGAAAAAGCTTGTGATACAAAATTGGAAAATTAAAAGATTTACCTTTCTGCTAGGCATGGAGAAAAGATTAGCTGATTTATATCTGCTTGGAAGATAAAAAGGGAGTGTACTTTATACCTCACTCAACGTTTCANGACTGCCTCCAAAGCTGTCTGTTTCTACACCTAATTTATGAAGCATTGTTAGATAAAGATTAGAGAGTGGTAGTTCTGTATACCTCATCTCACCTCGCCAACCAGAATCACTACTAATGCCTGAGGTAGACTGATTTTTCTCNTTACCTTTACCATACTTGAGAAATTGACCATGCTTAAACCCAAGTTTACGGCCACCAATAAGTATAAGCGGATAGTTGCGTGAAAGNTGAAACGCACTNGAGGCAGAACCAAAAAAGAGTGCTGTATGATCTAGCATATTTCCTTCGCCTCCTGGCTCAGGAGTATTCTTAAGACGTGTAGCAAAACGACCCAGCTCTTCGTTAATGAACCTGCAGTATTTTCCAAAATTCTTATATCCGTCNGGATTCTTAGTTTCATGCGAAAGCTGGTGAGTTAGCTTAAATCCTACAGCTCGAGCAAGATAATCACTGATGCCCACACCATTCTCGCGTCCGAATTGATATGTGGCAACGCGTGTTGAATCAGTTTTAAAAGCGAGATAGATTAGCTCGTACATCGTCTGTAAAAATGTACGTGGATCCTCGGGGGTAATATCCAGATTCAGATGATCTGCTTTGACTTGAGGTAAAGGAATATTTAGCCAGCGCTTAGATCTTTCAATTTTAACCTCAGTGTCACGTACGGACTGTAAGTACTCAGACAGCGTTTCTTGGTCTCGCTTCGACAATGATCGCTGAAGAGAGCGAGCATCTTCCATTAAGTCGTCAAGCGCGCTCTGACTAAGGGCAAGTCGGTGAGCAGCGTCAGGACCATCTTTAACAAAAAGCATATCAAAAATTCGTTTAGGCTTATGCTCGGCGGGAATAGGTCTGCCGTGTCTATCATAAGACAACGTATGAGAACCTCGAGGTGATCCAGTTCCTCCATCAGTTGACATCACCAAAGATGAGTGACGGGTGTGCTTGCCGGCATGAGCAGCAAACACCTGATCAAGTGAAATGCTGTTTTGATAATCACCATCTGCCCCAGTATCTGCCCCAGTTAAAAACTGGTCCGCATTAGCATGTCCATGGACACGCCGAACAGCTGGATTTGATAAACCTGAAAAAACGGTCAACTCTTGGCGCAATGGCTCGAGTGTTTCCATACATTTAGTGAGAGTAAAGTCTTTGCCGCTTCCATGCGGAAACCAACTCCACTCNTTAAAAGATGGNTCATTTGCCAATGGCATAGGAACGCCATCGGGAAGGTAAAAGCAGGCCAACCTTTTNCGTTTCTCGGAAGAGCTTGCTGCTGAGGCCAATCGATTAAACGATTCAAACCATGGCAATGCTAAAGCAACGCCAGAACCACGTAGAAATTTTCGACGATCCAGTGAAGATATTCTCATNCTCTTTTTCCTCTTATTAATCATTTTAACTGAAATAAATCACTTTGCACTATAAGAATTACAAGATCCACAAGGCCATTACCGCGTTGCTTTAATTTGTTAGAAATTTGGTCAATTAGTGAGCGGTCTCCAAAAGTCAATGGTCTGCCGAGAGCATAAGACGTCATTTTATGAGTTAAAGCTCGAGCAAATTGGTCTTGCCTTTCACTGATTAAATACTCTTTGAGCCCGTTCATGCCTCGCAATTCATGCTTATTGAACAATTTGCTAGTGGAATCGACAGGGTCTTTACCAATTGAATCACGCCATTTGCCAACAGCATCGAAGTTCTCAAAGGCAATTCCCCAAGGATCAATTTTGACATGGCAGGATATGCAGGCTGGATCCTTACGATGGTCTTCCATGCGCTCTTTAAGAGAGAGTTTAAGTATTTCTGGATCAGCTAAATCAATTTCTGGTACAGCAGGGGGTGGCGGTGGTGGTGGATCATTAAGCAAATTTTCTAAGAGCCAAATTCCACGCTTTAATGGATGGGAATCCTTGCCGTCTGAATTCATTGCTAAAAGACCTGCCTGAGTAAGTACACCACCTCGGCGACCTTGTGGTGGAAGCTTTACCAAACGAAATTCATTTCCGACAACCTCTGGTAAATCATAATGCTTCGCTAAACGATCATTAACCATTGTGTAGTCAGAATGCAAAAAATCCATCACCGAGCGGTTACTTTTTAAAATCTCACCAAAGAATTCAATGGGTTCTTCCTTCATTCCTTCCATAACTAGAGGATCAAAATGAGGGTGTGCTTTTTTATCTAATTTGAGAAAATCCAATAGNTCCAACCCTAACCATTGACGAGTAAAGTGGNGGGAAAANCTTTCAGATTTTGGATCATCCAACAATCGTTTTATCTGCTCATTTATTACAACATCATTCCGAAGCTTGCCTCGAGAAGCGAGGTCCAATAATTCATCATCAGGCATGCTACTCCACAAGAAAAAAGAAAGCCGATTCGCCAATTCAAAATCTGAAATGCGTTGATTTTCTTTATTCTTAGGCTCGCTTGATAAAGTAATATATAAAAACTTCGGTGAAGCCAGTACACCAGAAAGAACTTCTAAAATTGCCTCCTGAAAATCGTGACACTTAGGTCTAATTTCATAAAACAGGGTTAATTTTTGATCTATTTCCTGACTAGATATCTCCCGACGCCATGCCCTACGCATAAACTTGGCCAAAACTTCACGAGCATATTTTTTCTCATTATTTTTATTATTACTCTCAAAAAATATTTGAGTGTGAGACTTTGGTGGCCACTCTTCATAAACTGGTGCCGTAATTTCTAAGTAATCAACCTGCACGTCTACTGGGGAACTCGAACAGTTTTGAAAAGATAAAAACTCAGCAGGGTTCGGTAATTGGCCTAGCTTATTAATATGTCGATAAGCGTTTCTAGCAATTTCACTTAAACTCACATCCCAATGATAAAAATCAGGCTTATCGGCAGGAGCATTGACCGTTATATCATGATTACTTGCTCGTACCAAAACTCGTGAATCATTACTGGCTTGATTACCAAAAAAAAGTCTCAGTGTCGGCAAATGCTTACTATCTGAATTGACTCGTGATGCACGAATGCGTACACGCATAGTGCCAGAATCTGGCAGGCCGTCACCAACATCAAAAATATATCTTTTATTGGCAGGAATGATGACCACACCAGTAGAAATCGGCGGAACATCAGGTCTAATTGTAATTGGCTTCCAAGCGTACTTCGCTCCACCATAACTCCATCTTGTACCAATACCNTGGCCAGTTATTCGATTCTTAAAATGTGCCCCGTTTATATCTCCCCCATATGTATTGCCTTGCTTATTCAACGCCTCTTCGAGGGAAAGTTTATTCTGCTGCATTTCCTGAAGCGTGGCTTCTACTTTCGCAACATATTTGGAGTCAATTTGCGCTGCCGCCGATTTCATTGTCACNCCATAATAGACNGGTTTGGGCTTTTCACCTCGCACNGCTGCCAAAGACAAGGCTTTGCGAGCTANATGCCGATATTGTTGCAACTGCACTACTGTCATCTGTAACATCTCAGAACTATTCTTAAAGCCATCCTCAGAAACTGACTCAGGAGGTAAGTCACGAGAAAGATCATGAGGTAAACCCAACAAGTCCTGTATTGCATACTTATACTCGTAGCGTGTCATCCGACGAAAAGACGTGTGTTCCTTCTCGCTACGTCGAACCTGAGATGCCAGTTGGATTTCACTAGACAGCCAGTCCACAATTCGGGCTTTTTCATCGTTTGCTAATTGTACTTTCGCATCTTCTGGGGGCATCTCGCTATTGCTGATGACNTCAAATACCTCTAACCACCAACTAACATCTTTTCCCTTGAGTAAATCTGGATTCAAAGTATCAATCCGAAACTTTCCTTTCTGCTTATCTGGGCCATGACAACCGACACAGGTCTTTTTCAACACTGGTTCTACTGCTTTACGAAATTGCTCAAGATTGGCTTGCGGGACTTCAAGAGCAAACAGCAAGCTCAACGGAAGCATTAATGAAATTACAAAAATAGAGCAAAAAATTTTCATTAAAACCTTATCTACTTATTTTTTTGGTAATGAGTTAATAGTTGCATAAATTTTTTGTTCAAAAACTTTACCACTTTTTGATTTTAATTTGTAGCTTAAAGAAATTGGTGGTTTTACCTGAATGTTCCCTTTCTCATCAGTTCGGTTAGCTAGAGCTTCTTTACCGATACTAGGGATATTAATTTCGACCGTTCGGGAATCAATCAATCGAACTTCTCCAAGCTTATATTCAGCAGGCTTAAGAATATTCTTTGCGTCATCTTCTCGGTAAGCTTTAAAGGCACCAGGTTTTACCGATCTAGGGTCTAGGTCAGAGGCAAATGTCAACCGTATCCCAGAAGCCGTCACAGCCGCATCACAGATCCCAACCATTTCATCTTCAGCATGTCGAAACCGGTAAATAACACCGTCAAGTGGTGCGGTCGTGTCCCACCCTTTATGGCATGTTATGTAAATTTGATTATCAATGGGATGGAGCCGAGGACGCATCGCGCCAGAATCCAAGTCGAAAGGGAACCGTACCGCAAAACCATTAGGATAAGGTTTAATGTCTTGGATGAAACAGTAAAAAGCCGCGCAACGACTGTAGGATGTATGAATGACTGTCCCGCTCAATGGCCCCCACTTTTCAGCGTGTGACCAGCACTGGCCTCCACTTGAACTATCTACGGAGGCTGGAAGCCGAACAAGCATTGGAACAGTACGTGCTTTTTCGTAGCCATATTTAGCACCTTTCTTTGCTAGGAAAAAACCGTTGTAAACCGCTTTGCCGCTTGGATTATCAGTTATTGTGACCCAGTCCTTCGGACCGCCAGCCCCCATACCGTTGGGATTACGCAAGTCTGTGCCAATGAACTCAGCAGATTTACCGTTAGGGCTGAGCTTTACTACACCACCAGTCAAAGGTGACTTATAGCCTGACTGGGAAAAGTAAAAGTTTCCAGACTGATCAGTTTGGAGATCATAAATGAACGCGTGGTAGCTTGCTCCAATCTCATCTGGTTCTTCATAAAAATTCTCATAGAAATCCGCCTCACCATTACCATTAAGATCATGCAATCGAGTAATTCGATCGCGGCCACGAACATAAATAATATCGTCGACTATTTTCAACCCTAACGGTTCGTAGAGACCAGTCGCGTACCTACTCCAGGTCAAAGCCTGGTGATTATCTTTGGACCAACTGACTATCCAAACATCTCCGCTCAGAGTGCTAACAGCCATACTCCCATCACTAAAAAAATCCATTGCTGTCGTACGCATCCAACTACCCCATGGATTGGCTAATGGAACAGTCAGCTGATCCAAAGCGTATCCATCAACACTCTTTCCTGTTGCGACTGCCGTCTGTACCTTTTGTGGCCAGCGCCTTGGCCCACCCTTTGTGTGATTCTCTATATCTTCTTGGCGAATTTTCTGTGGCGAGTCACCCATGACAACCGAAACTGAAATGGGAGTTTTTGATGGTGGAATAGAAAGCCAAGTTTGCCCCCCTTCGCCTTTTACTAACTTTCCACCCGTTGCCTTAAGCTTACCNCTTNTCATCAAACAGAATAGTTTCTCATCTCCAGGACTAACCTTAAAATTTCTCCACACTATATTACCGTCTTCACTGGCTTGCGGTGACTCGAGTATATCACGATTGCCAACGCTATAACTGAGAGTAACTGTATTACCATCCAAATAGAGACCGTTGTAATGATAATNATTTCTTTTTTTTGGGTTTTTTGGTTCGCCAACACTCCACCCAATAGCATCTATATTAGTATAGGATGGGGAGCTTCCCGGCCTTAGGCAATACTCTCCTTTGTAACTGGTATGATGAGTGTTATCGGTATTTGCAAGCTTACCGTACCATAGGCCGCTAACACTTAATCGATGCGCATCATAGCAAATCACAGCTTCGCCCGGAAGATCAACTATGATGGCCTTCTCAGTGACGTCTGGAATGTATTCAGCATTCTTATCTTTAATATCACCGAAAGCGACCGAATGCTGCATGAAGGGGCCGTAAACCATTTTTTTACCGCCTGTACCGTCAATCATTCCAGGTGCCTCTTCTACTTTTTGTAACTTGGAGGCTTGTTCTTTTTCATCAGCCTTCACAATAGCTGATAACTTATCAAAATATTCATCACTCGGAACAAAGTATTGATTGGGATTAGTTTTCTTTAGAATAGTTTCACGAATAAAATGAACGATTTGATATCGTTCTTTAGGCGTCAGAACAGAATCCCATCTGAACATTAATCCATTTCCGTAGCTGATGGTTTTCCAAAGGGAATAAGGATCAGTGCCAAACTTAAGCTCATCCTTACCAAAACGTCTTGCTAATGGGTTAAGCGCAAGATCACCTTCCTTTCCATGACAAGAGGAGCAATGCACTGAATAAAGTTGACTGCCTCTCTTCACCTCATTACTTCCCATCGCTTTGATATAGGCACTATGGTCAATTGATTCGACAGCTATTACCTTGTTTAAAGTAATGAAAAATGAAATGACTGTAGCGAGTCGTGTAATCATTGTTAGNTTATTATATAATGGCAAATCCACAGAGTCTAGAGTCCATAATTTTTAATAAATGGTAAAAGATATCTAATCGATAAAAAATTTTATGAATTCAAAGATAAAAAAAGTTCAATGCCGAAAGACTTATTTTTTGTCTTAGAACACTGTAATAATTGATATTTATAAACGACTTACATTAGAAGTGATTTGACGCCTAACCATGTTCTACAATCTCATCACTCGATGAGTTCGAAAAGACTGTTCTCTGAGAGCCGCTCAGGTTACTCTATTTCCTGTTAGAGACATGAAATTATTATATTTAATTATTCCAATTGTTATAATTTCAAACATTGATCTGACGGCAGAAACTAAGAATGAAAAGAAACTAGATCTTTCCAGCTTAGGAATTAAATATGTNAATAAAAAGACAACTGAGCCACTCGATAATAGCATTCATATTCTACAAATTGATCTCAAATCAAAGTTAGTAGGGCCAAAGGTTGAGCTTGGGCCAGATCCAGATGGCAACGGAAAGGCGGAAGCCTTACTNAGTGATCCTAGAAAATTAGCCTCTCACCCTTCTGTTCTCGCGTTCATAAACACCAATCCCTGGGACAGCTTTCCNAATAAAGAAGGGAAAAAAAATAGAAGTTGGTATCTTGGTCAGCCGGTCGATATCCACGGTTTAGCCGGAACTAAAAGTATTATGCGAAGCACAAAACCTTCTGGAAACGCTTCAGTTTGGTTTGATGAGAAAGGTAAANTTTATTTTGGCCATAAANTAGTAGATACTCCAAAAGAAGCTACCTCAGGTTTTCANCTTATTGTATNAGATGGTAAACTTAGTGTTAATGAAGGAGGCCCTAGACATCCTCGTACTGCAATAGGCACTGACAAAAAAAGTGAGGTTCTTTGGCTTGTTGTCGTTGATGGTAGGCAGAAAGGTTATAGCGAAGGAATGAACTTGCATGAACTTGCAACGGTNATGAAAAATCTAGGCTGCTGGTCTGCAACAAACATGGACGGCGGAGGAAGCAGTGTCATGGGTTTAATCAACGAAAATGGAAAGATGAAAATTATGAATAGTCCCTCTGACCGTTTTTTNGGAGTATCAAGAATACGCCCCTTACCGATGGTTCTTACTATTAGAAAAAAATAAAAATTTATACTCTCATGCAAAAGNTTTTCGTCTTTATNTTTGTCCTNCTATTTTCTTGGTTTTTACCAGCTCNNACCTTTGCTAATAANCCAAATATTATATTTATATTAACTGACGACCTAGGATATGGGGACGTAGGTATCCTTTTTCAAAAACAACGAGAGGGAGTTCAGCTGAGAACTCCTGAATTGGATCAGATGGCAATGAGTGGGACTACACTGAATCGACATTATTGTCCTGCCCCAATTTGCGCTCCGTCTAGGGCTTCTTTAATAACGGGTATGCATCAAGGGCATTCNAATGTNNGGAACATGCAATTCGACAAGGCTATAGAAGATAACTGGAACTTTGCAAATACTCTGCAAAAATCTGGCTACTACACTATTCATTTAGGAAAATACGGTTTACAGGGATGGGGACAATCACCTACAAAATGGGCAGGTTACCCCACCAAGAGAGGATTCGACTATTTCTATGGTTATGTCAGGCACGTTGATGGTCATCAGCATTACCCTGCAAACTTTTGGGAAATTGGTGATAATAAATCCCATCAAGGTAAAAAAGAAGTATGGGAAAATAATACCGAAGTGTCTGCGGGTTTAGATAAATGCTACACAACTGATTTGTGGACTGCTAAAGCAAAAAAAATGATCATTGATCAAACCAATAACAATCCAAAGCGCCCTTTCTTCATGTATTTGGCCTACGATACCCCTCATGCCGCACTGCAACTCCCTACTACTGCTTACCCCAACGGAAAAGGAATTAATGGAGGGTTACAATGGTTGGGAAAGCCTGGGAAAATGATCAATACTGCTATTGGAACAATCGATAATTATCGTGACCCTATTTATACAGATAAAGGTTTAACTGATGTAGCAGAACGTTTTGCGACATCTATTACTCGAATAGACCATTGCGTTGGAGACATTCTAAAAACCCTAAAAGACCTCAAAATCGATAAGAATACGATAGTGATATTCTCATCTGATAATGGTCCACACAGAGAAGCCTACATTAAAGGAGAAAGATGGAGCCCCGCTGTCTTCCAATCTGCAGGAAATTTAAAGGGTTCTAAAGGTTCATCTTATGAGGGAGGGCTAAGAGTACCTACATTTGCTTGGGGGCCTTCAAGAATTAAAGCCGGTCAAAGATCAAATAAACCCTCTCAATTTCACGATTGGATGGCTACATTTTGTGACTTTGCAGGTGTTAAAGCACCCGCAAGAATTGATGGTGTTTCCTTGATGCCCACGCTGAACCAAGTAGGCAAACAAAAAACGAGTACGGTTTATTTCGAGTTTAATAACCAACAAGGCCTATATCTAGATGGGTATAAGGGCATACGAATGAAAGCTACAAGTCACGACGTTGATTTTGAAATCTTTGATACTTCAGATGATGCGCCAGAATCAAAAAATCTCGCGGGAACGAGTGATAGCTTCAACAAGCTTCAAAAAAGAATGAAAAACGAGGTGCTCAGAATAAGAATGCCAAATAAGCACGCAAAAAAGACCTACGANAATAAATTGGTACCAGATATTAAGATCGATAAAACCAAATTAAATAACGGAGTAGACATCAATTTTTATAATGGCAAATGGGAATGGGTTCCGGAATTTTCTCNATTAAATGCAGATANAACTATCTTAGGAAAAAGCATCTCCGTNAAANCCATCCCTACTAAAAAAAACACCGGTGTATTATTTTCAGGTTACCTTTTAGTTCCGCATTCAGGAGAGTGGACTTTCCACTGTAAATCTGCAGGTCAATTTATTTTCAAAATACACAAAAAACTAGTACTAGATGCAGACTATAAATATGATGGTAGTGAAATCGCTACAACATTGAATTTGAATAAGGGTATTCATCCTTACCGCATGTACTATAAAGACTCATCGTCTACACCCGATATTAACCTTCAATGGGAATCAGAAAATGTCTCTAAAGGCCTAATCCCACCTGAAGCCTTATTTGTAAAATGATCAAGGCTTCCAGAAAATAAATTTACAATTCAAAATCAACCAATCAGTTCAAATTAAGATAACCATATGAAGCGTATCCTATTTCTCATAAAATATGTTTTATTTCCATCAATCTTTATTCATTCGTCCTTGGCCAGTAAGACTAATGTTATTGTCATTATGGCTGATGATATGGGTTGGGAGTGCGTCAGCGGATATCGGGATTTAATTACTAACTATAATTTTCCCAAGGCTAAACCAGATACCAAAGATCACTACTTTACGCCACACATCGACAAACTAGCCGCCAACGGAATGCGTTTTGATCATGGTTTTTCTCAACCAATTTGTACCCCTTCGAGAGTTCAAATTATGACGGGAATTTATAACCAAAGAAATTATGTCAGGTTCGGTCTACTCGACCCACAGGCTAAGACCTTTGGAAAGATAATGAAAGATGCAGGATATAAAACGTGTGTCGTAGGTAAGTGGCAACTAGAAGGAGGTTCTAAAAGCCCTAATAATTTTGGTTTCGATGAATACTGCCTGTGGCAACTGACTCGAAGACCAGCGCGGTATCCAAACCCGGGATTGGAGGTTAATGGTAAGGAAATTGATTACCCAAGTAAATATGGTCCCGATATCGTAAGTGATTATCTTTGTGACTTTATCGAACGCAATAAAGATAAACCCTTCTTCGGTTATTATCCTATGATTCTTCCACACTGGCCATTCGAACCAACACCCGATTCTAAGGACTGGGACTCAACGTCTAAAGGTGCAGAGAGTGGCAAACTCACTCAAAAAAACCCAAAGTATTTTCGCGAAATGGTTTCTTACGTAGACAAAATTATTGGTAAAATTGTAGCTAAACTTGAAGAACAAAAGCTGACTGAGAAAACGTTGATCATCTTTACAGGTGACAATGGAACTGCGGTTAGTGTGACTAGCGTTATGAATGGACGAGTCATTAAGGGTGGTAAAGGAAGCACACTGGACACTGGAAATCATGTCCCTTTCATTGTGAGTTGGCCCGGAACCATTAAGGCAGGAATAACCTCAAAGGCTATTGTGAATTTCAGTGATATTTTTCCAACTGTCGCGGAAGTGGCCAAAGCAAGTGTTGATCATAAAATTGATGGAATTAGTTTTCTGCCTCATCTCAGGGGAGGTAATGCAAAAAGGCAAACAAGTTATTGCTGGTACGCCCGTAATGGAGGGCCAAATGGGAAAGAGTTTGCTCATACTGGAAAATGGAAACTTTATCGCAACGACAAATTTTATAATGTTTATAAAGACGTTACTGAAAAAAATCCCATAAAAATAAACAGTCTTAACGATAAGACGCGAAGCATTCATTCTAAATTGCAAAAAGAGCTAGATTTAATGAAAGGAACACGAACTATTTTTGATCTATCTAAGTATCCAAAGGCAGAAATTAACTAAATAAAGAATGCGCGTAACAGTCTTTCTCATCTTCGTCTTTTTCCTCTCTACTGAACCGACTCTAAAAGCAGAAAAAAAACCATTCTCCAAACCTGATCGCAGTCGCGTAAAGCCTGACATGCATGAAGGGATTATCAGTGAACCACACGTTATTTATACCTACGTCGATGAAAAAAAACGCCGGAGGCTAACTCTAGATTTATACAGACCAGAAAAATCTGCATCTCCAACCCCGGCAATTGTGATGTTTTTTGGTGGCGGTTGGCAAAATGGCAGACCCGGTATCTTTGCGAGTCTAGCACAAGGTATGGCTCAACGGGGTTATGCATGCATAGTTCCTGAGTACCGTCTAAGTGGTGAAAAGCCTTTCCCGGCGGCAGTTCATGACTGCAAGGCCGCAATTCGATGGACTCGTAGAAATGCCAAAAGGTTCAATATTGATCCTAATAGAATTGCCAGCATGGGAGGGTCCGCAGGCGGACACCTGGCGGGTTTTATGGCTGCAACTAATGGCATAAAACGATTTGAGGGCAAAGGTGACAATCGTACTTATTCATCTGATGTGCAGGCAGCCATTGTGATGTGTGGACCTATGAGTTTATTGTTACCTCATATTATTGAGCGCGTCGAAAAGGCGGCAGGTAGCGCAAAAGGAGATGCTATCATTGACTTTATGGGTGGAGCACTTCCAGCACAAAAAACAGGTNTTTATATTGAGGCCTCCCCANTAACTCATATTACAGAAAAAACACCTCCGATGTTATTCATNGANGGTGAATTCGATAGACCCAAAACNAGNTACACAGAATTCTGGTCTAAAATGGACAAGTATAAAATTCCACGTGAATTTGTTTTAATGCCCAAAGCACCTCACCCTTTTTGGGGAATGCGAGAATGGTTTCAACCAACTTTAGATGCCGTGGATGCTTTTCTGAAAAAGAATTTCTTTATCAAATAATACCTCACCCTGCCCGGGTCAGAGTGATCTATCTACTTAGTTTTTCCAAGCGAACTTAGATAAAACATTAGGTCGATGAATTCATCTTCTCGCAGGGAGGCTGTTAGCCCCGAAGGCATCATTGATACAGGGCTTGTTTCCCGTTTGGCTATTGATTGCTTAGGAACGCGGGAGATTGTTCCCACGGAATTACGAATTACGACAACGTTTTGGTTTTCGCTNGAAACGCTACCTGCGAAGACGTCACCCTCCTTGTTTGTAATAACAGCCATGCGGTAACCCTCCTTAATCTTCTTGCTCGGGTTGAGTAGCGACTCTATCAAATAATCTAAAGGAGCGCTTGCTCCGATACTGCTCAAATCGGGGCCAAGAACTCCACCCGATCCATTGATAGCATGGCAGGTAAAGCAAGCGAGCTCCCTTTTGGCATAAATAGCTTTTCCTCTTTCAATATTTCCAGAAGGAATCTTTTCGAGAAGTTGTATCATCTTTTCTTTACTGAGTTGCTGCGACTGCAACTCAAGCTTGCCGGCCTGAACGATGGCACTAGCAAGGGCAGAACCACTTTGACCTGCAGTCTCGATAAGCCTAAGCGCCTCGATTGCAGATTTTTCGGGTATTGTTTTGGTAGCAAGTGCATTCGCAAGTTCTGTAGCTGCCCCTTTTTTTGTTATTACAGCTTCAATAAAATGCTCAAAGTTACCAAGCTCGAGCAGCGCTGCGGCGATTGGTGCCGCACGCTTGGCATCAATGCGCACCAAAGCGGCAACCGATGCAGCGCGAATTGATAAGGTTCGATTTTTTGCTTCTTTGCTCGCAATTTTTGCGATGAAGTCNGCACGACCTAGGTCTGCGAGGCCCNNAGCCGCAGCCAACGCGGCGGAGCTATTGTCAATCGACGNATGACTCAAGTAGTCTTCTAAATACCCAGCAAGTGTATCTTCTCTCCAGAGGCCAATTAGCCTAAAACCANCATTTTTGGATGAGATTCTGGTAGATTCGGCAAGACGTTTACATGCAGATCTACGGTTTGAAGATTTAGCAGGTATTAGAGCTCGGTCCTGCGCAGCTTCGANTAAGGCGAGACCAGCTGCCTCGGAAAGCATATCGTTCCCATATTGTATAGTGCTAANCAATGAAGCCAAATCTTCGATTCCTCCAATCTTTCCAATGAGGCGAACAATACCAGGATCGGCTTCGCTGGGGTTTGCTCGAACGATNTCAACAAGTGGTTGTAGTGCTTGTGGTTTTTCGATTGCCTTNAGGGCATACGTGATCTTATCGGAATCAAGTTTACTGAGGGTACCGTTTTGAAATGCCGGAANCCAATAGGGTTCAAGAATTCNGCAGGTGCGCCACAGCGCAAAATCTAAGAACTTGTCCATAGGGTGATCAAGAGCCTCAAGCGCTGTCATTAAGGCGGTTGCTGATCGGTATTGCCCTAATGCCGTGACGGCTTCGCGTCGCACTTGCGGATGGGGGTCATTNACCGCTCTAACCAAATCCTCCACCGAACCTAGTTCGTAATAGAGAATTCTAACTGCTGCTGCACGGGCCTTAGGCTCNGGCGAACTTTTGATTATATTGNCAGCAAATTCGCGGGTACTCGGTGCAGCGATTGTTTGCATAGCCCAGAGTCCTTCGAGGCGATNATGCTCATAATTTGGGTTGTTTTTGTCGAGATTACGAATCCAAGAACNAATCTTTTGAGCCACATCAAGTTTCGNAACCCAACCCTTTAGGGCCTGTTTCGCATTGATCCTGACCCAGTCTTCNGGTGACTTAAGCATTTCGAGAAGGTTTTCTACATTTGCTTGTTTATAGTNCTTTCGCTTCAGAGGTGAACGTCCCTTAGCGGTGATACGCCAGATNCGACCATGCACTTGGTCTCGTCTTTTGTCCCTGAAGTCGACCTCACCGTGTTGGATAATCGGGCTGTACCAGTCTGCNATGTAAAGGGCGCCATCAGGGCCCATCACAATGTCTATTGGGCGAAAAGAAACGTGTGAAGATTTAAGAAGGTCGTCACGTAAGGTTGATTTGTAGCCACTCGCCTCTGGAGTAATCGAGTAGCGNTCGATATTATTTGCTCGAAAATCGTTGGCAAGAATATTGCCCTGCCAAGTATCGGGAAAGTGGTCGCCGCTAATAATTGCAATACCNCACAACTTGGGCCTACGNGGATTCAGACCCGAAAGAGTTCGGTTCTCGTGTGGTGATGCTTTAAAGACNGAATCAGGAAAGGAATAGTTAATTCCTTCGCCGCCNGCGCCATCGGTTTGGAANGTTTGCCCCCAGCGATCAAATGCCACCCCCCAAGGGTTAATCAGACCACGACTATAGATTTCGAGTCGACGCGTCACCGTATTATATGACCAAAGTCCACCGCCATTGAGCCTGCGTGGACCGTATAGAGTTTCAACATGAGTACCAATGTAATAACCTTGTAACATATAGAGCAAACCACCCGGACCCCAACTCAGACGATGCAAGGTATGATGGGTATCTTCAGTGCCAAACCCAGAAAGAAGGACTTCACTTTTGTCGGCAATTCCATCTCCATCGTTNTCTTTCAGATGCACGAGTTTCTCCGCATGAGCAACGTAAGCTCCNCCAAAGNTGTCGGGAAGAACTCCACCAGGGATGATNAACTTGTCGTAGTAAACGATTGATTTATCGGCGACACCATTATTGTCGGTATCTTCAAGAATAATNATTTTATCACTTGGATCCTGATTGACGTTGAGTTGTGGGTAAGTCTCACTTGAAGCAACCCAAAGCCGACCCTTTGCGTCGAATTGGATTTGAATAGGTTTAGCAAGGAGTGGATCGGCCGCCCAGAGATTGACTTCGAATCCATCTGCAAGCTTGAATGAAGCCTGCTCGATGGCAGGATCTGAAGAAGGAATATCCTTTAATCCACGCTGTGCCATGGTCGTGGAACAACAACCTATAACTAATGTAAGAACTGAAAATGAACGGAAAAAAGTACTACAGTTCATGGAGCATTGGAGGCAATGGATTTAAGCAGATTTCGGATATTGGTCTCTTCTTTAACAATGAATGATTCGAACTGCGCTGGTTCGGTCTGCGCGATCTTCTGCTCGTCTTTGCGCTCTCCGTAAACGAAGGCATCATTCCGGGGGCGCCAGCGATGAAAATAGAGAACGTTCTTCTTGATGATATAAGCACGAAGTGTTTCCNCTTTANTAGAGGTTAGCTTGACNCTTGAAGAAGGGAGATTGAGTTGGTGAGCTAGTTGGGACGCGATAAGTCTGTAACCCAGACTGTGGGGATGAAGGCCATTCTTAGTAAATTCCGTATTCGCTAACGGGCGAATTAGATCCACAAACGGGTGTTGAGTTTCAGCCGCGACCGAACGAAGCGCTTCAGTATATGCCATCAGAGCTGCATGACGATCTTTATAGTAAGAAGGGTTCGGAAGAAATTTGGGAATTACAGGCAAGGGAGAAAGAAAGACAAATCGCACCTTTCGACCATTTCCGAGCTCCTTGATAAGACGGTGNAGACCTTTCTTGAAATGTGTGACCCCTTTGAGACCTTCGAAAGACTCATTACTCCCGTAGGCAAGAAAAATTACTGAGGGCTTCAGCNACCNGACATGCTCTACCATACGCTGAAAGCCTTCNTCGGCATCACCAAACACGGCTCGCCGTCTGCCTCCAGTTCGCGAATGCCCAAACACCGTGTCACCATCCCAACCTATATTGCGGAAAGAGATGTCTTGATCAGCGAACCGCAACGCAAGCGCTGTCTCCAAGTGACCGTACTCGAGTGCTCTCTCAAAAAATGAACCTCCCAGAAAGAGAACGCGATCTCCATTGAGTAATTCGAACGGCTTATCTTTTGTTTCGTCAGCAGAACAGAAGAAGGGAACTAATACGAGCCATAGCAGAATCACAAGTGATCGACACATATTGCTATGCTACGTTTCAAAGACGTCGAGTCAAGCGCCACGAGCCTGAGACCTTATCGCTTAAGGAAAATGAAATGCTATTTTCTAAACTGCTANCCTCCTATAGCTGACAAACGAATAGAGTCGAGCCTTAANCGTGCNCGAGATAAATGNGTTTTTAATGCCTCTTTCTCTTCCTTCGCACTATGAATTTCAACTTCCCTGATGGGATGCCCTAAACGTTTTAACCGTTCTAGGTAATCAATACTCTCATCGAGCGATTTTTCCATTTTCTTTAATGATGAACGCCTCATTTTTGAGGCTTCTTTNTCGGAAACTTTTTCAGCCGCATCAACCATTACCGGAACCATCCTTTTTAATATATCAAGTTTAGCCTTGAGCCATTTTCTATTACCATCCTTGACCTTAGTATCATCAAATTTTTCATTAAGTATCTCTCCAGAGTGATTAACAACTGCTTTTAGAGGTGTAGGCGCAAGAAAACGATCAGCACCTAACGAATCAGGGCACACCGTCTCGAGAAGAAAAATGCACTCTGCTACCANACCTGNTTGAGCAGCTGTTCCTGGAATTTGCCCAAACGAACTNGATCCTTGTTCTCCATTCAACATCAAATCTAGACATGTCGATACAAGCGGATGGTCCCAAGTAATAAAGCTCATCTGCTCATTGCTCATTGCAGTGNCTCGATCAAANGTAATNGACATGCCAATTTCGCGCATTCCAGGAAAAGCATCTCCGGCAAAAACTGTATCTGGCTTTATGTAGTAGCAATGCTGACCAAGCTCTTCAACNGCAATTCCAAATTGATCAAAAAGATCAATCATAATTCCCTCAAGCTCTGTCTCATCATCAATCTCTTCAATAGCTGAAACTATTTTCTTTGAAGCTTCGGCATTAAAAGANCTCATTTCTAACAATCGGTCCCGACCCTTTTCGAGTTGCTCATCAAGTTCTCTTTTCGCTTCCTGGGTGCTTTTAATTATTTTTTCCCAGCCAGACTTATCAGACGGCTCAACTTTTTTCATCTCACCTTCGAACAAGGCAAGCAATTTTGAGCCTCCTTCAATTGGAGTCTCAAAAGCATCCAACCCCTTGTCATACCAATTTGCNAAGGATGCGTGATCTGTATCTTCCAAAAATGGAACATAAATTTTCACTGTTTGAGACTGTCCTATCCTATCAAGCCTTCCAATTCGCTGCTCAAGTAAAGCAGGTGTTTCAGGTAAATCAAAAAGGACCAAGTTGCTAGCAAATTGGAAATTCCTTCCCTCGCTTCCTATCTCTGATGATATAAGAACTCTCGCACCATCTTCCTCAGCAAAATAGGCAGCGCTTCTATCTCTCTTAATAAGTTCTAAGCCCTCATGGAATAACGTTGTCTTGATCCTTATTTTTTCGAGTAGCGCTTCGTTNAGTTGCTCCGTATCTTCAATGGTTCGGCAAATAATAAGTACCTTTTCATTTTCTAGTAAACTCAACAAATCAACTAACCATTCAATTTTTGGATCCGTATCAGAACCTTCTTCTTTCTTTAACGGACAAAGTAAAGCCTCTCGATCTGGGAACCCACCAAGATTAGCCCTACGGTTCCTGAACATAAGCCTTCCCGTTCCGTGCAAATCTAAAATTTTCTCAAGAAGTAATTCTGTATCATCAGGAACTTCTCCACCAACCCACGAAGTAAGACTTTTAATTTCTGAGTCCTCTAGGCTTTCTCCATCAGTAATTTTCTTAACAATACCNGAAACATCAGTAGCATTTTTTGAATCTTTTAGAAATTTATCTATGTCTGAAAAGCGGTCCGGTTCAAGTAATCTTAACCTAGCAAAATGGCCTTCNGGACTNAATTGACCAGGTGTTCCGGTCAATAGAAGTAAAGATGGGGTTTTGATAGCAAGTTTTTCAATAACCTCATATTCATTACTGACCTCATTTTTAGACCATTCTAGATGATGTGCTTCATCCACTATGAGCATATCCCAACCTGCATCAGTGGCTTGTTTTGCTCGTATTGGATCATTGGCTAACAATCCAATACTGGCCAAAACTAATTGGTCATCTAAAAAAGGATTAACTTCTTTTTTAGTTTCTTCCTCTAAAATAACTTCGNCGTCTTCGCNACCANNTTCAATAGCNGCACATCTTTCTTCGTCAAAGATCGAAAACTGCAAAGCAAACCTTCTAAGAAGCTCAATAAACCATTGGTGAACTAATGGCTCAGGAACAAGAACGAGAGCTCTAGAAATTTTACCTGATACAATTTGTCGATGCATGATGAGGCAAGCTTCAATGGTTTTACCAAGACCAACTTCATCAGCCAATAAGACTCTAGGCGCATGCCGTGTACCAACTTCATTGGCNATATAAAGTTGATGAGGAATAAGATCTATTCGTGCCCCAATGAAACCCCTTTCATTTCTGCCCTTCATCTTAGATTTAGCTTCTAGCGCTCGTTGTCTTAAGTGAAATTTTCTTGATGAATTCACTCGCCCTCCAAGAAGCCTTGCATCGGGCTGATGGAAACCTATCCGATCACTGAGCTCACTTTCATTAACTTCTCTCCCGTCAGCAGTATATTTAATGAGTCCGTCAGCTTCGTTAAATTTATCGACAATTAGATTGGTTCCATCATGTAACTCAATGGTGTCACCTATGTCAAAAATAACGCGTCTTAAAGGCGCTGATTTTGATGCGTAAGTTAAGGTCTCATCTACAGCCGGAAATATAACTGTGACCGTTTCATCATCATTTTTTAATATTAAACCCAAGCCTTTTTCGGGCTGTGATTCACTTATCCAACGTTGGCCGGGGCAAAACTCCATGAATTAAATTTAGGGCGGTGATTCTCGGCTAAATTTCATAGATTACAAGTTGAAGGTAGAAACTTATTTAAAATTGCGTAAGATTTGTGCTTCACAGTACCGTTACAAACACCGTTACAAGCTATTTAAAATCCCAATCATTTTTATGTTCTACAAACGTTTTTTAACATCGTTGGCCCTATTTTGCGCATTTTTTCAATTATCAATCATGGGGCAAGTGCCTTCAGAGCTTAAATCTACAAAATTTTCAGATTCTAAATCCACTCCCAGCCCGGCGTGTCTTTGTGCAGCACCAACAGGTGAAGTATTTGTCGGAGTCGATATGCTTGGGTCATTGGGAAAAGGACCAGGTAAAGGGAAAATTGTTCGTCTAATCGATAAAGACAGTGACGGTGTCGCTGATGAACAAACAGTGTATGCAAATATTGATAACCCAAGAGGACTAATTGCCATTGGTAAGAAATTATTAGTCCTCCATACAGTCATTCCGAAAAGTACAGGCAAGCTTACAGGAATGCATCTCTCTGTGCTTGAAGATAATGACTGGGATGGAGTTGCTGATGGAGAACCAAAAAAAATAATTTCTGATATCAGTCCGCCAAAACACAACCAAGACCGTGGAGCTGATCATACGACTAATGGAATTCGTATGGGGATTGACGGATGGGTTTACATTGCTGTAGGTGATTTCGGAATTCATGGTGCTAAAGGTACTGATGGAACTGAACTAACAATGCTGGGAGGAGGGGTTGTTCGCGTTAGGCCAGACGGAAGTGAAATGGAAGTCTACACTCATGGTCTAAGAAATATATATGATGTCGCAATAGATCCATTTATGAATATTTTCACCAGAGGGAACACTAATGACGGGGGTGGATGGAACGTACGATTTATTCATCATATTCAAAGTGGTGAATATGGATACCCGATGCTGTTCAAAAATTTTACCAATGAGATAATTCCAGCCCTCGATGATCTCGGAGGAGGAAGTGGAACTGGTGCAATGTTTCTACAAGAACCTGGCTGGCCTGAAAAGTACAACAACATTGCTATTATGTGTGACTGGGGTCGAAGCCAACTCATCATTCACAGGCTTCAGCCTGATGGNGCAAGCTTTACTCAANAACCTGAAAATTTTATAAGANTNCANCAAATTACGGATGTGGANACAGACGCCTCTGGAAGACTGTATGCAGGNGCNTGGGCTGGNGCTGGTTATAAAGGGAGCCCTGATAAAGGCTGGGTTGAGAGAATTGTTCCAAAAAATTGGGTTTATAAACCGTTCATAAGTACTGAAAAAAGAAAAGATAGTGAGCTCGTAAATTTATTACTTTCAGAGAGTTCAACTGCGAGGCTAGCCGCTTCCCAAGAATTAATTAATCGTCCTAGTGCTGCAAAATCTGTNTTCAAATTGGCTGAAAACCAATCAGTACCTTTACAATCAAGGGTGGCTTCTATTTTTACCTATAAACAAATGGTTGGTAATGAAGCAGCTGCATCACTTAGTGGGCTAATAAAAGATAAGAGCATCCGAGAATGGGTTATTAGAGCGCTAACTGACCGTAAAACCCAACTCACGGGAGTTAAGAAAGAAATGCTCATACCTGGCCTTTCGGATCCAAACCCAAGAGTCAAAGTAGCTGCCGCTGTTTCCCTTGGTNGGCTCGGTGACAAGTCAGCTGCAANTGAACTCTTGGCAGTATCAAAACCACCGGGCATTGAGTCAAAGGCTGAATCACCTGAAGCTCCACCAGCATTCCAAACCAAAGCTTTTAAGGGTTACAAAACCATTCCTGTTAGTGTAGACATTTCAGATTTTAAAGAGATATACCTGACCGTCACGGATGGAGGTGACGGTGATGGAGAAGATCATGCCGCATGGTTCAATCCAGTATTTGAAAAAAGTAATGGTGAGCAAATTAAATTATCTTCTTTGAAATGGAAATCTGCAAAAAGTGGTTGGGGGAAAATTGGTTTTGGAATAAGTGCGACTGGTAAGCCCTTAGCAAACGGCAAAAGAAAAGCTCAACCNGATGGTTTGGGAACTCATGCCAATTCAGTAATAATCTATGATGTTCCAAAGGGGGCTAAATTCTTCAAAGCTAGTGTTGGTCTAGCAAGCACTTCGAAAGCCAAAGGAAAGGTTCAGTTCATAGTTTCTAAAAGCACGCATTCAATTGCAGGAACAAACAACTCAAAGGAGGGACCCCATGCAAAACCAAATCCACAAATTTTGTTACCTCATGTTGCCGTCAAGGCACTCATAGATTTAAATGCAGTTGAAGCTTGCCTAGAAGCAATTGACGGCCCTTATAGCAGAGGTGCTCTGTGGGCTTTAAAAATGATTCACGATGAAAAAGCTGTCGAAGGTTTGATTAATAAATATCGATCAGCTTCATCAGAAAAATCACGCCCGGGCATTTTAGCTACCCTGATTCGTTTATACCAAATTGAAGCCCCCTATGATGGGTCNTGGTGGTGGAGCACTAGACCTGATACGAGGGGACCTTATTACAAGCCAATCAAATGGGAAGCTTCAGAAAAAATTGCTAGCTTCGTCAAATCAATATGGGACAACGGGGAGCATCGCGCGGTGATTGCAGCAAATAATGCCAGGACAAGATCAGGAATTGAAGGTATCGACAATTCCAAAATTGAAGAGTCACTCAAAAAGCCCCAAGGACCAATTGTTGATCTAAGCGCCATTGCTCGCACTAAGGGTCAGGTTGGGAAAATGTCTATTGAAGATGTCATTCTAGCTATAGGAGACGTAAAGGGGGACCCTAAAAAAGGAGAAATACTTTTCACAAAACAAGGATGTATTGCATGTCATACCGTAAGTCCTGACCAAAGCCCCAAAGGTCCATACATGGGCCAAGTTGGTGCAATTCTCTCAAGGGACCAAATCGCAGAATCAATTCTAAAGCCCAACGCCTCCATCTCTCAGGGCTTTGCAACTGTTTCACTATTAACAAAAGATGGAAAATCAATGGTAGGTTTCATTACTGCCGAAACTGCCGAAACCGTAGAAATGCGAGATATCTCAGGTAAGGCTTACAACTATAAAGTTTCCAATATTAAATCCCGCACAGAGCTTAAAATTTCAATGATGCCTGCTGGTCTAGCAAACTCACTTAGTATTGAAGAATTCTCTTCTTTGCTTAGTTATCTGGAATCTAAAAAAGGATAATCACTAAACTAAAATAATGAGACCTTTCTCAGTACTTCTACTTTCAATTTTTCTTGTCGGTTGCGGAACTCCTATTGGCAAAATTAAAGAAGGCACTGAGGTTTTACTATCTGTCTCAAAACTCGTTAGTTTTGGAAATGATTATGGAATTAAAAGNAAAACTAACGTTTTTGTCAGTTATACCAGTGGAGGTGTTCAGGGAGAGCTCCAAGGAATGCTTCACAAAGTAAAAAGGNAAACGGTAATTATTATTAATGAATACGGTAATAANGTNAGTATACCTAGGGACAATATTAGTTACATCAGCGAGTGGTAGTCATTAATTCCAGAAAGAGATATTCAATCTATAGTTCCAAAATAGATCATTAGCGTTATATGGATTTTCTATCGAATCACAGGTATTGATTCTTCAGATTAAAATCAAATTTCTAAGAAGTTAAGAAGCTTTTCCTATGGTAAAATTGGGGGCAATGGATAATCAAAGTTTTTGAGATTTGTTATTGCCACAAATCTAGCACAAGCCAACAATTGGACTCAATGAAATTACTCTTCACTAAATTTTCATCTATTATTATTCATTCGTTTGAAAAGTGTTTTCTTACATTCGCCGTTCTCGCATTCGCTACTAACCACGCCTCTGCCGAGTTTGGTCCACAGCAAATCATCACCACCAGCGCCACTGACGTCATGGATGCATTTCCAGCAGATATGGATGGTGACGGTGACATTGACATTCTTGCTGCCAAACCGGGTAATCCTTTTTTTGGAGGAGGAGCGGCAGTCCTTTATCGAAACAACGGGAACGGTAGTTTTACAGAACTAACACCATTTACAAACGGGCCAACTACGCTCGTAAGTAATATCGTGGCATCTGACCTAGACAATGACGGAGACTTAGATGTGGTACTAGGTAGCTCGGGAACTCGCTCTGGAGGCGTCCGCGTTTACAGGAATAACGGTAGTCTTCGCTTCACACGGACGTTCGATAACGAAAATGCACCATATCTTTGGGACATTCATTTAGGTGATGTGAATAATGATAATAGGACAGACATTATTTTCGGACTCGGTGGAGACTTTGATCAAATCGGTATATATTTTAACAGTGGTAACTTATACAATTGGGGTGGATTAATTCCTGCAAAGACTGGTACAGGGACAGGAGATGAGCCTCGCAATATTCATTTAGCTGACATCGACGGTGACGGAGATCAGGATATCATGTCAGCAAATTATCTAAGCAATCAAATCTCCTACTATCCCAACGGCAGCATCGGTGGAGCAGGACCTTCGGTAGTTCGCCTCACNTCTTCGTCCCAGACCCGAGGGCCTAGGAACGTGCGAACGGGCGACATTGACGGTGACGGCATCCTAGACTTCATCTCAACATCGGTCCTCGATGGCAAAGTTGCATGGTATAAGGGTTCTGGTGATGGAGCGTTCGGCTCACAAAAAATTATTCACACATACTCCACAAGATCAAGTGGAGGGGGAGTGAGCGGTAATGACCCATTAGGGCCACGTGGACTTGATGTTGTTGACTTTGATGGTGATGGCGATCTGGATGTTTTTTCAACATCAGAGGTCGGTAGTACAGTTTGTTTGCACGAAAACAAAGGCGGCGGCTCGTTCGGTCAGGCAGAAATTATTACCAATAGAGCAAACGGCGTCAATCTCGTCACAACAATTGACATGGATGGCGACGGCGACTTAGACGTGGTTTCATCTTCACCCGGAGATAANAAAATCGCCTGGTATGAAACAATAATAGAGCAAGTGCCAAGTTTCCTTAGCTACGCTGTTGACGGAAACTCCATAACCATCACCGACTGTGACGCTTCTACGTCAGGGGAGCTGATCATTCCGTCAACAATAGAGGGTAAGCTCGTTACAAAAATCGGTTCTGAGGCACTTAAAGATTGCAGTAATCTAACGAGTATTATTATTCCTGATAGCGTTACCACCATCGGAGAATATGCTTTTGTTAGCTGCAGTAAGTTAATTAACATAACGATCCCTGATAGTGTAACAAGCATTGGAGGTTGGGCTTTTGTTAGTTGCACAAGTCTTACGGGTATTAATATTCCTGATACCGTCACAAGTATTGGCTATGCTTGCTTTGATAACTGCACAAGTCTTACGAGCATCATAATCCCTGATAGTATNACAAGTATTGAAGGTGGTGTTTTTGCAAATTGTACTGCTCTGACAAGTATTACGATTCCTGATACCGTAACAAGTATCGGAGCTCGAGCCTTTTCGAGTTGTTCTGCCTTAGTAAGCATCTCAATTCCTGATAGCGTCACGAGCATCGGAAACAATGCTTTTACTGATTGTACCTCTCTNACCAGCATCTCGATTCCTAACAGCATTAAAAGTATTGGAGATAGTACTTTTACTAGATGCACTTCTCTAACCAGCATTACCATCCCTGATGGTGTCACAAGCATTGGAGTGTACGCCTTTGATTTTTGCACAAGTCTTACAAGTGTTACAATTCCCGATAGTGTCACAAGCATCGGGAAGACAGCTTTTTGGTCTTGCACAAGTTTAACAAGCATTACCATCCCTGGCAGTGTCACGAGTATAGGAGATCAAGCTTTTTCTGGTTGCTATGAACTACAGGACTTCATTTTCTTGGGTGACGCACCAATACTTGGTGAAAATGTTTTTCAGAGTGCAGATGGTAGGGGAAAGATTACTGTTTCTGCTAACGCAGAGGGCTATGGAGAAACTTTTGGAGGAGTGCCAGTGGAAGTCAAGCCAGATTCAGACTCTCAAATAATTGCTAGTTTACAGTCTCAGATTACTGCTCTGCAGACACAAATTAACCAACTCTCTCAAAGGCCAACTGTTGAACAATTACAAGATGCTAGAGCTGGTTCAGTTATCATAAATGCAGAGAATGGAAATATTACTGTCAAATTCGATATTGAAGAGAGNGAGGACCTTACTCTCTGGAAAAAGACAGGTGAAAGTATCTCTAGAACGATTCAATTAAAAGACGGCAAGAAATTCTACCGTTTTTCTGTCGATAATTAATTCGAATAAATAACTCAATATTACCCCTTTAGTTATTGCATTATGATTTGATCTAATAACTACAAAATAGACAGACTTCATTAGGATCAACGACTTGGAAATTTAATGCCTATTGGGTAGTTTTTATTGATTCAAGTAATCAGTTCGATATCATTTTAAATTGTGAAAATCATCCCTTTTCCTATAGCGATCTTTCTCATTTTATTTCTGACAAATGCCATCAGCCATTCGCAGATGCTCTCTGGTCTTTCTGGTGGCCAGATACCTAGAGGAGCTGAACGCAACTTAGAGCCCTGGCTAACTCTGGGTAAACTTCAAAATGAAACCGAAGGAACTTTTGTGGCGGGTTATTGGACAGGCTTTGGTATTAAAAATTCAATCCCTACCCCAAACAGTGTAACCTTCACTGCTGAGAGTAAACAAGATTGGTCACGGCTATACGGTATGCGCCTCGAGATCCTGCTAGTTGAGGGTCGCAGCTTTAACGGCGAAGTCATTGTCCACACAACTAAACGTGAGGCCAAATCCAGCTACCGAACTACTGCACAAGTCTCTAGCACAGCGAAATTCAGCTTAATCGGCACAAACAAACACCAAATTGTCGATTTACCTTTTTCAGCATTTGATAAATTTTCCCCTTTTGGTGAAACGTTCCGGGAAATTAAGAAAGTTGAGATTCGTGGTAGTTTCGCTGATGGTAAAGAAGGCAAAATCAATCTACCGCGAGTGGATGTTATCGCAGCGCCAATATTGAAACTCTTCTCGGAAGCCCGTTCACTCGCCGGAGACAAGAACGTCGACCTCAATTACGAGTTAAAGGTGATGAACTGCAGCAATCGNTCGCAATCGGTTAATCTCGCGCATCATCCTTATAGCAAACACGTGATGACTGCTTCGATAAAACCTGATCAGCTCACCTTAAAACCGGGAGAAATTAAAAGTGCAAATATCATCGTTAANGTCACCGACCGTGTTCCTCCAGGGGGCCGAGAACGNCAGAAAATTATCGCCCTCGCAAATGGCCAACTCGGTGGNGAAATCGAATTAATCACTGCCCGAAAACTCCCCCATCCATACCTCGTACACACCCCCAAACGCTGGCAAGAGGTGCGTAAAAAAATTAACAACTATGATTGGGCAAGAAAAGCTGCACAGCGTTACCTAGACCACAAGACAACAGACAATCGCCCNGGGTCACGTTGGCCTTACGCCGTAGCGTGGCAAATCTCTGGTGACAAAAAATATGCCAGACTCGCTAAGTCTGGTGTGAAATTTGATGTCGGTGGAAAGGATCTAATCCAAGCATGTGAAATCTATGATATGATTGCTGACTCGGGTGTCTTCTCTAGTGAAGACCACGCTCGGATTAATCGTGAGATGCGCGAGCGCATGCACCACATTAACTTATCAGGAGTTGCCAATCTTGAACTTCAAGAGGCACGGTGCGGTTTCACGTTGGCGCTAGCNACACAGGACTTTGCTTGGTTTGAACACTTCCTTTACGCCACAGACGGTGTCTACGATAACATCGCTAACGGAATCATGCCTGACGGCTGGTGGTATGAAGGTTCCGTTAATTATAACGTTTGGGTATCAAGATACATCTGTAAAATGGCACTCGCCGCNGAGCCCTTTGGAGTCAATATGATTGATCAATACTTCACTCCAGGTTACTCAAAAGAATTTCGTCGTCTCACCGATGACGTTGAANCCCGAAAGCGCGAGTTTGGTGGCAAGCCATTCCAAAAGTTTGGTAAACATCCAGTTCCAAAAATCACTCTTGATCAACTTTGGGACTCGTTTATTGACCACCTCTCTCATGATGGACAAATCTACGCAGCAAACGATGGTGGNGAATGGAGCCTCACCTCCGACGAAGGTTTNGAAATCGCTTATATGATGTGGCGTAAACCTACTTTTGCTGCGCTAGTTAAACGACGCGGTGAGGGTGGGCGNAGCTTACTTTATGGTGTTCCTGAATTACCAGAAGACACTCCCAAAATTGGGACNCGCTCCGCNTTCTCTGATGGTATCGGNTTCATAACCCTACGTTCCCAAACANCAAACCGGCACCCTAGTGAACAAATCGAAATGAGCCTNAAGTATGGAACTCATGGNGCGTATCATGGCCACTTTGACCGTACTAACTTTAACTCCATGCGACGTTATGATCGTAGTTTTTACTCAAGTGGACATGGTCTTTGGTACTCTTATGCCAGCTTCATGTACGGCATGTTTGTACAATCATCAGTGAATCACAATATGGTAGTTGTAGACGGAAGAAACCAAGAATCAGTCGAATCACGGCGCCTAATGTTTCACTCCGGTTCAAAGATGCAGGCCGCAGCCGTCGAGACTAATGCAAGGTGGTCATGCCCACCATATTTAGGGCTACAAATGCAGCGCCCAAACCGTAAAGAAGGTGAAAGCGCTATCCTTTCAGGACGTGAACGTTTGGCTGCGGAGGATGTTTTTATGCCAATTGCTATTGGCTCAAACGGGAAAGAACTTGAGGTCGCTGATATCAGCGATTGGACCGAACGCATTCTCCAGCGCAGACTGGCAGTAGTCACAGACCATTACATCGTTCTCGCAGACTACCTCAAGGGAGAAGAGCAACATACATTTGACAACTTTCTTCAAATCCGAGGTTTCCAAAACATTAAAGGAAAGAGCGTAAAAAAACTTCGTCATACCGACCAGATGAATACCGANCCGCGCTTAGCTGATCAGCTAATCACAAACTGCCANTGGTGGAGTAAGGATGGAACATCCAGAACTCGGTTCAGAACTATCTACGACGACAAGGCCCATCTGAACTGGCGTACATTAAAAGGTAAAGCAGGTGATCTTTATACCGATGTCTATTCAGCTTGGCCTAAGAAGGCAGAGATCATGGTTGGGGCCGCGCCAGAGGTCCGACATCGTGCTGGATGGACAAAATATTCAATTGAAGTAGATAACAAAATCGTCTCAGAAGATGAGTTCTCACCTTGGATTCTTGGTCGTGAAGACATCGACCTAGAAATCTCAAAGACTGCAAAAAAAATAACTCTCAGAACCCAAAATGAAGACCGACGTAAAGGTGGAGGCTTTATTTTAGGCAAAGGTGAATGTCTTTTCTGGGGAGGAGGCCAGCTCGTTCTTGCCAATGGAACAATGCTCAGTTTATCAGAACTCCAAAAGCAAAATAAGATCACTCTCAAAGGTGTTCGAACTCAGGTCCATGGCCGACCTACCACAGAAAAAATAAAACCCGGTGAGGACTACTACGGTGGACCGGTTGTCATCGCTGGTAAACCATTTCAAGAAACTCTCCCCGCCCAACCCAATGGCAATGGTGAGATCCATATTGACCTGACAGGATTGAATGTAGAACGCTTTAAAATCTCACTGGGTGCGGACTATCCACCTGGCAAAGTTACTAAATATCAGCGCAATTCTTTTAGTACAAGAAGTCATGGAAAATCAGCTCACTTCCTTACTTTAATTGAGCCATTTGATAAAGAGAGTTCTTCGATGATCCAAAGCGTCAATGCAGTGTCTTCGACCGAGCTTAAAGTATTACTTAAAGATGGCACTGAAAATTTAATTTCTATTAAGGGTCTTGAAGAAATGGACACACCAAGCGTGGACTTCAAAGAAATCAAGGACGGTAAGATCATTGCTGAGGAAAAGAGTTAATCTAAATATTTTAGGCTTTTTTTAAATCCTTAATAATATCCTTCCTAACCGTCTTTAGATATTTTAATCGTTTTTCATGACTTACGAANGGCACGGACCAAAACTGTTTTGTTCTTTTCCAAATAGAATACTTCCAACCAAAAACAAATGTATAAACGCCCATAACCAAACGCAACTTAACCGAGTTTGCGTAAATTGTTAAAACTGGTAGAGCAGGAGCACCATGGGTAACGTAAGTTCTGACTTTTTTATCTTTTAGTTTAGGGACTGGGAAACCATAAAGTTTGGAAATAGATTTGAACTCATAGGCAAAGCCAGGAGTGAAAACTTCATCAAAAAACATCTCTAGTCTTGGTGTGCACCTAAACCACCAAACTGGTGAAATAAAATAAATATGAGTACACCAAGTTACCCATTCCTTGTAACGGGCCATGAGTGCATCATTAGGTCTGGCAAATTTTTCAGCGTATAAATCAGCAATTTTGACTTCTGCATCTTCTCCCAGAGTTTTTAATATTTCTTTAAAAATTCCATTATAGCAAAAGGAACTTTGGTCTGGATGTGATATAACAATGAGCGCTTTCACTTGTACTCTAACGGTCATAAGCCCCTGTAGAGATCAAATAATTTTACAAGACACAGTTCTAGATACTTTTTGATGCTCTTTGAATTTCTTCAAGAGCTTCAATAGCATATCGATTTCCACTCTTAGCTGCCATTAAATACCACTGAGAAGATTCGCGTAAATGCTTATTAACGCCTCTACCCATTTCATAGATATACCCTAAATAGGTTTGTGCATGAACATCACCGTTCTGCGCTTTTATTTTCAACTCACCTATTCTCTCATTCATAGCTTGTAAGCAGTTGAAAACAGGTACTCGCTTGTTACCTCCCACTGGAAGAACCCCACAAACAAGCGAGCACCATTTTCACAGTTTCCGCTGGATGTTAATATTGGGACTTATCAATTACCAGCTAACGCTTAGTTGCCAATTTTTTGATGACCTCTTGTATGGTAATGCTAGTATGCGAATTCTTTGATGCTCACTTGCAAAATTTAAGCATTTTTTAAATCCTTAATCTTTTCCTTGTACCCAAGCTAAGTTGAACCGAGCCATCCAGTCTTTATTTGAAACCAAATAAATCATTCCCTGACTAGGCGTTCCGTCCCTACCGACAGCCATCCATGTATAATTTCCAGGGCCAACTTTAAGAACCCTTTTCTGGGGCCAAGATTTACCTCCATCCATACTTAATTGAATTGTAATATCATCACGTTTGTCTCTTCTTCCAGGAGAGCTAAAAAGCATTAAGTTTCCCTTTTTGTGATACAATCTAACTAAAGCCCCTTTGCAACCATATTCATCAGGGGGGCCATCAAACAACACGTCATCTTCTTTGGCTTGAACCCAAGATTCGCCACTATCACGACTCAAACCAATTTGCTTATTTCCTTTTCGGATATGGGTCCTCGCATTGTAATAAATAGTTCCATCGTTAAGCTCGCAAAGCGAAGGTTCAGATGTGCCCAAGATCGGAAAAGGTTCACTATGAATCCATGTTTTTCCACCATCATCACTATACAAGGCATTGCTGTATCTTTTACCAAAATATTTTCTTCCCATACCTTTATTGAGATACGTTCTTGAGCCATCTTTATTGATAGGGCCAACGAAAACTTGTGCCGGCATTAATAAACGTCCCTTATGTTTTCCATGCCTTATCGTAATTCCTGGATCGCAACAATAAGTTGTGGCTAACCACCCATTTTTATCTGGTTTTATAATTATTTTTTCTTTTACCCAAGTCTTGCCATGATTCTTACTCCTATAAAGAATTTGTGTGGGTTTGAGGCCACTAGCAAAGACCATTATGTGACCATTATTTTCATCAACCGTTACGTTCGCTAGTTCACTCCATCCCACATGTTCACCCTTATACCTGCCATCATCGGACATATCATCATCAATCTTTACTCTTTCACCAACAACAATTGGTTCGCTCCAAGTAACGCCCCCGTCTTCACTTCGCTTAACCTCGATTCGCTTATTTTCTCTTTCTTCTTTGAATAATAGAACTGTTCCATCCATGGCCACTGCCAGATGCGCCATGATTGGTATTTCTTCATCCCAAATTTCACATAAAGGGTCCTCAGCCAAAATATTTCTGGTGAGAGAAAAAAAGAAAACCAAAATTATTAACCATGCTGTGAGGACATTTTTCATATTATAATTTTAGCGTTATTATCTAGATTTCTCAGCGATTTCCTGAGGAATTTGAATGCGATTATATTGTTTCTTAATAGATCTTAAAAATTGATTCCACTTTCTTCCCGGCTTGCCATTAGTCATCAAAAAATGAGGGCAATTTTTATGTTCCGGCTTTAAGCCTTTCCTTGGCCAATGATAATGAGGCACTACATTTTTGAGTGGAATGTCATATTGTTGCATTAGAGAAGCACATAATTTCGCTGTCCTTGCAAGGGTCTCTTGTCTGCTATTTCCGCGATGTTCACACATCTCGATACCAATAGAATAATTATTTCCAGGTCCATTAAAGTCGGCATGTTCTCCTTGTTCATTAGTAGGTAAATGCTGAATAACAACGTCATCTTGGGTTGTAAAATGCCAAGTTAGATAGCCAATTCTGTTTCCATTTCTTCTTTTAGGGGCTCTTAGTTTACCTCTTTCAAGGGCTCGAGCGTGATCCCAAGCATCACCATCATAATTCTGAGTCGAATGCACAGTGATAAACCTCGGCTTCATTGGTCTCTTATACTTTCTTCCGTATCGGCCTTTAGGTATATAGCGCTTGATTACTCTGATCTCTCGAAACATTTGATCAGGGTCAACAGGCCCATTCACTGATCCCGTGATCGCCACGCGACTATTTTTGTTGATTGTATTATTGCTCGTCGTAGTGCAATTCGAAACACTTAACAACACAACCGAAACAAATAATAAATTTTTTATATTTAGTATAATGAAAGCCGTGCGAGTCATTGGTAATATAAATTATACCTCGCTAAATAAATTAAGCCTAAGCATTTTTACAATCTATCTACTATTGTTTCTTTATTATCTTTTTCTTCTTAGACCATTCGACGCTTCGGTCAAAAAGGGTTTCATACATTTTATGCGAAACTGCTGATTGTCCCTTAATTGTAATAATTTCTTGATCATAAAGTAAGCGCATTTCTTCTAAAGATTTATTATTTTTCGGATCTTTTGCTGCGTTTATCATTTCCAATCTATCCTCATCAAGATTAAATAGCTCTTCTTTGGGCTTCATGCCCTCACCATAAAACCAGTAAATATACTTCCATTTTTTAGTAACGACTCCCAAATATTGAGATTGTATTGGACCCCAACAATTCATTAACGCGATTGATTCGCGTAAATCACTTTTAGATTCCTCTACAAGTGGCATTAANCTCAATCCATTNATTTGAGAAGATGCTTNAGTNCCAGCTAACTCTAATATTGTCGGTGCAATATCAATGTTNGCTGTTAATGCGTTTATTCTTCGACCATTNTTTTGAGCTCTTATCCTTGGATCATAAATAATCATGGGAACTCGGACTGACTCCTCATAAGGCAGGACCTTGGAACCATAGCCATGAGAACCACAAAGAAATCCATTGTCTGANGTGTAAATAATAACTGTATTATCCTCTACTCCATTTTCTTTTAAAGACTCAACAACCATTCCAACCGCTTGATCTATCCCATATACAAGTTGGTGATATTTTCGCATTACCTCATCATAATTATTNTTATATCCCCATGATTCCCAACGNTCCCACTGGCGACCNTGTTTACTTTGTTCGCTNNGATGCTTGGAGTACTCTCTACCAAAATTAGCAGGCTTTCTAAAAAATTTATTTTNGTAAACTTTATTAAATCTAGGGTCTGGAGTATCAGGCATGTGNGGTGCTTTGAAACTTATTGAAAGGCAAAATGGNNTTNCNNNTTTAGAGGCNTCCTTAATAAATTCACTTCCAAAAGCCCCGTACGACATAGTGGAATGAGGATACTTATCNGCATATTTTTTCATCGATTTATTCTTTGCCGTTACATAACTAGTTTGGCCTGGCCCCCCNCCCCACTTATCAAANAGNTTTTGAGGTNACTCCGATTTCANATCCACTCCATACTTCCCTGCGAATGCGGTTACATANCCTGCTCTTTTTAAGANGTTTGGATAACTATTCTTTATATCTTCTTGGCTGAGCTTTCCCTTNGAAAAATTGCAACCATGCTGATACTCATATTTACCAGTTAGAATGCTGGCACGGCTGGCCATACAGATTGCCGTAGTGACATAATGATTATCNAAGGTAACTCCNTTTTTTGATAAGCGATCTAGATTTGGAGTTAATGCATCATTATTCCCGTAACACCCCATCGANATTAGTGCTTGGTCATCAGCCAAAAGAAAAACAATGTTGGGCTTCCCGTNTGTGTAATTCAGACAAATANAGGCAAAAANNAAGACCCTAAAAATAAATAAAAAATCACGCATTTCTTATTTTTTACCCCTTTAAACANTTATTTACTATTTAGAAAATATTAATTTTACAGGGGNTATTTAAAAAAAATCACTTTTTTAAATAGTTTTAGTTAACACTGACCCATCTTTGGTAGTATAAAAACACCATGCTAAAAATATCTTTGGGCTTTTTTACGGCCATCTCACTCATAATTAGTTCAGCTGCAGCGAATGCAGCTTTCAAATTCGAAAAAGGTGACAAGGTTTGCCTTATTGGTAATAGTTTACCAGACCGCTTCAATCATGATGGTTGGTTCGAAACAGTTTTACAAAGTGAATTGAAGGGTCAGGAGATCCTTTTCCGTAATCTCGGTTTCACCGGTGATACGGTAAAAGAAAGACCAAGGAATCAAGGCTTTCCCTCCCCTGAAACCTATCTCAAACTTTGTGAGGCAGATGCTATCTTTGTCTTCTTTGGATACAACGAATCATTCAAAGGCGAGCAAGGACTTGAATCTTTCATGAATGATCTTTCAGGCATGATTGATAACTATAAAAAACTCAAGCCTAATGGTAAGTCAGAACCACGTTTCGTTTTGTTTTCCCCAATTGCTCATGAAAACTTAAATAGCCCAAACCTACCTGACGGTGAGGCAAATAATGTTCGCTTGGCTCAATACACTAAAGCTATACAAGCGGTAGCAGAAAAAAATGGTGCTGGATTTGTTGATTTATTTAATACAACAAAGGCTGCATACGCAGAATCAACAGACGCCCTTACGCTTAATGGAGTTCACCTAAATGAGCTTGGTAATCGACACGTTGCGCAGATAGTAACTAAAGCTCTTCTAGGGAAGACAGCAAAAGCAGACAAGCAACTTGAAAAGCTTCGTAGTGACGTTGTAGATAAAAACTGGCATTGGTACAATAGGTATAGAGCCACTGATGGAAATGATGTATGGGGTGGTCGTTCTGGACTAAGATTCGTAGACGGACAGAGTAATGCAGATGTTTTACGCCACGAGCTAAAAATGTTGGACGTCATGACCGCAAACCGTGACCCTAAAATTTGGGCAACTGCTTTAGGTTCTAATTTCAAAGTGGATGATTCAAATGTCCCTGCGCCGGTAGCAGTTAAATCTAATATTGGTGGTAAGAGTCGCAGCTCCAATAAAAATAAAGAAGGAGACCCTGATTACCTGAGCCCTGAAGAGACACTTAAAAAGCTTATTGTTCCCGAAGACTTTAAAGTCAATGTTTTCGCTGACGAAACAATGTTCCCAGAAATGGTAAATCCAGTCCAAATGTCGGTAGATACAAAAGGACGACTCTGGGTTGCAGCATGGGAAACCTATCCAAAATGGGAGCCACTAAAGGAAATGGAAGACCGCCTCATCATACTTCCAGATGAAAATAGAGATGGGGTTGCTGACAAAGCCATTACATTTGCAAAAATACACAATCCTACAGGCTTTGAATTCTGGAACGGTGGAGTCCTCGTAGGCTCAGCACCAGACATCTGGTTTCTTAAGGATACTGACGGTGATGATGTTGCAGACGTAAGAATAAAAATGCTTGGCGGCATTGATTCTGCAGATACACACCATGCCATGAATAACTTTCAATACGGCCCGGACGGTGGCCTCTATTATCAAAGAGGAGTTTTCCACGTGAGTAACGTTGAAACACCATGGACAACGCCTCATAAATCTGGTGCTTCGGCAATGTATAGATTTAACCCAAGAACTTTCACATTTAGCCAACATGCTGGTAATAGCCCTAATCCGCACGGAATTGCTTTTGATAGATGGGGATATCATTACGCCACTGATGGAACTGGTGGTAGGTCTTACCAAGTCGTACCAAAGGGTAATGGTTTTGCAATGAGAGGATTACTGAAAAAGGAAGTTAGACCTGTTGCTTCAAGTGGAATCATATCAAGTGCAAACTTTCCTGACGAGAAACAACAAGCCTTCATGCTTTGTAATACAATTGGCTTCCTTGGGCTGAAGCATTACAAGCTAGCAAGGAACCCAGATAATGGTGAAGTCAACGGTCAACCTCTTGGAGACCTTTTTGTTTCAAATGATCGTAACGTTAGACCTTCGGACGCTGACTTTGGTTCGGATGGTGCTCTTTATATTTCTGATTGGCATAACGTCATTATTGGACATATGCAGCACAACATTCGTGACCCAAAGCGTGACCATAGACACGGTCGAGTTTACCGTATGATCTACACTAAGAAGCCTCTCCAAGAACCTGTATCAATTGATGGTGAACCCATCAACGTTCTACTTGAAAATCTTAAGCANCCTATAGACGGAGTCAGATATAGAACTAGGATCGAACTTAGCGAACACCCAACTGATCAAGTAGTTAAAGCAGTTAACAANTGGGTTTCTAATTTTGATGCAAATAATGCAAATGAAGCGCACCATATGCTTGAAGGNCTTTGGGTTCTTCAGGCNCACAATGTGCAGAATGACAAACTCATGGGCACCTTACAGACGAGTAGTGAATTAAACGTGAGAAGAGCTGCATTAACAGTTCAGCATTATCTCTATAATGTCGATTTCACTAGAGGTGGTGGTGAGTTAGCTAAGGTCAAAGAAGAAAAGGCACCTGAACCTAAAGTTGTTGTTAATGGTGATATGACCTCTGTAGAAATAGCTGCAGTACCCCACCAACTCAAATTCAACCTAACGAATTTTTCTGTCAAAGCAGGTAGTAAAGTTAACCTCACATTCTTTAACCCTGACGTCATTCCTCACAATTTATTGATTGTTGAGCCAGGGTCTAAAGCCGAAATAGGAAACCAAGCTATTGCCATGGGAGCTGATGCTGTCAAGAAAGCGCCTGAAAACTCAAAAATTCTGCATGGAACAAAAATGATTGATGCAGGACAAAAAGAAGTTATCGAGTTCACTGCTCCAACAAAACCTGGAGACTACGAGTTTGTTTGTACGTTCCCTGGTCACTGGACAGTCATGAATGGCGTAATGAAGGTAACCGAATAGTACGAGGATTTATCAATCGTTAAAACCTCTCGTATTTTTATTAATGCGAGAGGTTTTTTATGTAAACGATTACTAATCTACTTATCGAGAGTCTGGCAACGATCTGCTAAAATCTGAAGTGCACGAACAAAGTCCCATGCTGGAATATTTGATTGCATTTCATTAATTAATAACATGAGACGCTTTGCTGAATCTCTAGCAGTTTCCATATCACTAACCTGAAGAGCTTCGACGAGAGCGCCTAATCTTTGAAAGAACGGTTCATTCAGTTCCTCTAACTTTCGACCGTGAATATTATTTAGATTGCCAATGACTTCGTCGTAAGCTTCGCGTAGCTCATTAGCTGCATGAGCAAGAACTTGTATTTCTTGCTCGATTGTAAGGGTCGTTTCAACGACTTCTTTTTGATCTTTAGACAAAGATTCAGATGCAACGACCTCACTGGACCGCGCTAGCGGTGAGGACGTTGGCCGCAATCTTTTGAGCAGCCAAGAATTCATTAAGTCAGTTGATATAGTCAATGTTCCAGAAGTCATGATTTACTAATTAGATGCTTGTGAAAATAAAAAAGTCACATTTTTAAGAAAAGATTTAAAAATTATTACGGAAACCTAAAATAATCGAATTTTGCTTGTTTTTTGCGTAAAATCAAAGTTTTATTCACGAATATCACTAAAATTTGTTTAATTTTAGGGAAATAAATTAGCAAAAAAGCTGCCAATCATGAAAAAATTTTAGAACTTTAAGGTTTCTTTAAGAAATTTAGCGGTTTCGCTCTTTTTTGACTTAGCTATTATTTCAGGTGAACCCTTAGCAATAATTTTACCCCCTCGAGGGCCTGCCTCAGGGCCCATATCAATCATAAAGTCTGCCTCGGCCATAACACTCAGATTATGCTCAATCACAACCACGGTATGTCCTTCATCAACTAATACGTGAAGTACTCCTATCAGGTTAAGAACATCACTCTGATGCAGGCCTATTGTGGGCTCCTCAATTAAATAAAGATTAGCATTTTTTCCTGTCTTACCCTTCATGATTGCATTTCGAGTGCGCCCTTGGCCCTTTCGAATTTCCGCCACTAATTTTATTCTTTGAGCCTCACCGCCACTTAATGTTGTGCTTGGTTGACCTAAACTTAAATATCCCAAGCCAGTGTCCCTTAATAACTCAAGTGTAGTATTTATCTTTGGGTGAGCTTTAAAGAATTCACACGCATCTGAAACACTCATATTCATAACGTCGGCTATATTTTTACCATTTAGAAAAATTTCTAATGTCGCGGTATTATAACGATCACCTTTGCACTCCTCACATTGAACCCAAGTCGTCGGTAAAAAATTCATTTCGAGTTTTATCTGACCATTACCTCCACATTCCTCACAACGCCCACCAGCTGTATTGAATGAAAAGTGCCCAGGTTCATATCCCCTAACTCTGGATTCAGGAACCATTGAAAAAAGTTTTCTTATTTCATCAAATACTTTTACATAGGTCGCTGGTGTCGAGCGACTAGTTTTACCAATAGGGCTCTGGTCTACTTCATAAACAGCAGCAAAGTTTTCTGTTCCTTTGATGCTTTTCCATTTCTCGTTAGTATTTTTTTTATTGTTCTGGTTAAGTTTTGAATCAAATGCGGGTTTCAAAACTCCTCGCATTAAAGAACTCTTGCCACTTCCTGAAACGCCAGTAAGCACAGTTAGTCTACCAATAGGAATATTGACCTCCAAATCATTCAGATTGTTCGCACTAGCTCCTTTAATACTTATCCAATCTTTAGAGTCTTTTTTGGGAAGCTTGCGCCTAGAACCATTGATAGGATGAGTGATTTTTTCAGTTATTGACCTGACTGTGGCTGATTGAATCCTTTTTGTTGGTCTCTTTTTGGTAAAACCTAACGCCCCCTCGTACACAACTTCTCCTCCCTCCTTACCAGCGCCTGGACCCAAATCTATTAGATGATCAGAACGGCTAATGGTTGCGTCGTCATGCTCAACTACTACTAAACTATTACCCAAATCTCTTAATTTTAAAAGGGTCTCTAGTAATTTGTCATTATCTCTCGGATGCAAACCAATTGTTGGCTCGTCTAAAACATAAAGCACACCTCTGAGATTAGAGCCTAGTTGAGAAGCTAAACGTATGCGCTGACTTTCGCCTCCACTCAATGTAGTGGCACTTCTATCAAGCCCAAGATAACCTAGCCCTACTTCATCTAGAAACGTCATTCTTTGGTGGATCTCCTTGACGATGTCTCTCGCAATGACTCTATCTACTCCATCAAAATTCATTTTATTGATTTCTTCGATGGCCTTAATCACTGAAAGACTACATAGATAATTTATTGATTTTCCTCCAATTCTTACGTTTCGAGCAATTTCATTAATCCGTGCGCCATTACATGTTGAACAAACCTCTTTTTCTACTTGTTTGGATTTAGTAATTCTTCGTTCCTCATCAAGTTCAGCTGAAATGATTGAATCATGCTTAACATAGTCAGGTTTAATTGTGGCTATGTATCCATATCCTCTGCAATCTGAGCACCACCCATGTGGACTGTTATATGAAAAAAGCCTAGGATCCAACTCCTCATAAGCTTCACCACAATTGGGGCACGACATCTCCGAACTTAAAACCATTGATTGGCCACTAGGCTTTAAAAGCTTTGCGGTGCCTTTACCAAACTTTAAAGCTTCATCTATTGATTTAGAGATCTCATTTGAACTAGAATTTTTATCAAGTTGGGCTATTACTGCGTCTATATGGTGTTCTTGATATCTTTCAAGTTTTTGAAAACCATCCGTCTCCACTAATGAACCATTGACATACAGATGGGAGATTCCTTGCCTTAACGCTCTCTCTGCTGTGTCAGTGTGAAATCCTTTACGCCCTCTTACAATTGGAGCTAACAGTGTGGCCTTGCCCTTTTTGAGTTCACTGTGTACTAAAGTTGATATTGAACTAATACTCTTTTTTTCAACTGGAATATCACATTTTGTGCAAAATTGAGTGCCTACTTTTGAATATAAAAGCCGAAGAAAGTGATATATTTCGGTTACTGTTGAGACCGTTGACTTCCCTCCTCCCCTACTTACTCTCTGTTCAATGGCAACGGTTGGAGGTAATCCATCAACTTGGTCAACGTCTGGGCGTTCCATCTGTTGAACGAATTGCCGTGCATAAGCAGACATGCTGTCTAAAAATCGTCTTTGCCCTTCTGCAAAAAGTACATCGAAGGCGAGCGTCGATTTGCCAGATCCCGAGAGCCCTGTTATAACAGTAAACTTTTCGTGAGGAATATTGAGATTAAGGTCTTTAAGATTATTTTCACGAGCGCCACGAATACTAATTTCGTTACTAATTTTATTATTTATTTTTTTTCGCTTCGATCTTTTATTTTTACTTTTAGTTATTTTTTCTCCCAAAAAATGACCAGTGTAACTTGCTTTATTTTCACAAATCTCATTTGGTGAACCATGGGCGACAATTTGACCACCTTCATCACCTCCCTCAGGTCCTAAATCTATAATATGGTCAGCGCATTTAATGACATCAGAATTATGTTCTATAACTAATACTGAATGACCATTATCAACCAGTTTTTGAAAAACTTTTAAAAGTATATTGATGTCATCAAAGTGAAGACCTGTAGTTGGTTCATCAAATAAAAGTAGGTCTCCCTTCTCGTCTTTATTTTTTTTCTTTTTCTTTTTTAATAAGTGTCCAACCAGTTTAATTCGCTGGCTCTCTCCGCCACTCAATGTGTTTAGGGGTTGACCTAATCTCAGATATCCTAACCCTACCTCAGTTAAGTAATTCAAAAAAATCACTACCTTCTGAGCTTTTTTATCATTCATCAAACCAAAGAATGAAATCGCAGAATCCACCGTTAACTCGAGAATTTCATGGATAGACTTACCTTCAAGTTTGAAATCAAGAACCTGAGGCGTGTATCTTTTCCCCTCACATTCTGCGCACTTAACAAAGATATCTGATAAGAACTGCATCTCTACTTTTTCATAACCATTTCCCCAACACCGTCCACACCTTCCTACACCTGAATTAAAACTAAAAAATCCTGGCATATGACCTGCCTCTTTAGCCTTAGGGATTTCTGCAAAGAGTTTTCTTATGAATTCGAAAGCTCCGACATACACAACAGGTGTTGATCTTGGGTTTCTCGAAAGAGGAGACTGGTCCACTAATATCACTTCATTGATCTCTTTGTGACCGCTAATCGACTTAACTTTGCCTGGAGGTTCCTCTGTCACTTCCCCCCTCATTCGCATTAAATTCCTGTAAAGGACATCATGAACGAGTGTCGATTTACCAGAGCCGGATACCCCTGTCACACATACAAATACCTTAAGTGGAATATCAACATCCAAATCTTTTAGATTGTTTTCTTTGGCTCCCCTAATTTTTAAACTTTTAGATTTTAGAATTTTTCTTCTCTTTTTTGGTGCCTGTATTTCCTTGGCTCCTGAAAGGTATTCTAGTGTCAAAGATTTTGCTGTCCGATGACTTGTTTCAGCTGAACCCTGAAAAACCAACTGCCCTCCTTCTTCTCCTCTTCCAGGTCCAATATCCACTAATTGATCGGATGCTCTTATGACACTCTCCTCATGTTCTACAACTAAAACAGTGTTGCCGGCATCCCTCAAATCACGCATAACACTAATTAGTTGATCCGTATCTCTAGGGTGAAGACCAATACTAGGTTCATCGAGAACAAACAGTGTGTTTACCAAAGAGGCGCCCAAACAAGTTGTTAAGTGGACTCTTTGCATTTCACCCCCAGACAGTGACCTTGCTGCACGGTCCAGTGTTAAATAACCTAGACCAACACGGTTAAGGTATTTTAACCTTGAGTGCACTTCTTCCCACATTATTTCAGCCGTCCTATCAAGTTTACCCTTATGGGCAAATTGATCTCCTGGCTCTTCCCCCCAAATTTTAAGGAGTTCAGATACAGGCAATTGCCATATTTCAGATAAATTCAGTTTTAAGATTCTAAAATTTAAAGCATCTGATTTTAGCCTAGTACCACGACATGATGGACAAATTGTGTAGGAGCGGTACCGACTAAGAAAGACTCTAACATGCATTTTGTATGCCTTTCTTTCTAGCCAACTAAAAAAGCCTTGAACCCCATACCACAGCCCTATTTCCCAGTTAGCTTCTGGATCTCCTTTCTCGCCAAAAAGTATCCATTCCTTCTCACTTTTAGTTAATTTGCTAAATGGTGAATCAATATCAATCCCTTTAATCTTTGCACACGCGATGAGGTCCTCTTGACATTCAGCTCCCCTCTCCCCTTGAAAAGGTTTTACTACTCCTTCACGAATAGATAGCTCTTGGTCTGGTAGTGCTCTGATCAGATCAATTCCCAAAGTCCTGCCAAAACCTCTACACTCAGGGCAAGCACCTATAGGATTATTAAATGAAAACAATCCTGGCGTTGGCTCTTTAATGGTCAAATCACATTTCTGACAGTGTAACCCTTTTGAAAAAGACCACTCATTTGAAAAGTTTTGTTCGATAATTAAAATTTTTCCTTTCCCTATTGTGAAGGCAGACTCGATTGCTTCGTAAACCCTAGAACGATTCTTTTTACCTTTAGAAATTTTTATTCTGTCTTGAATGACAATGACGAATGACGATTCAATTTCATTACATAGTTTATCGGGTTCGTCTGTACGGTATATTTTATCCCCAACGGCAATTCTTAAGTAACCTTGTGATGATAGAAATCGAAAAATTTCATCTGATTTCATACCCTCAGGAACAGGGACTCTAAAACATACTAAAATTGATTTTTCTAAAAGATTATTGTTAACAAATTCGAGAACAGTATCTGGTGAGTCTTGTNCTATTATTTCTTCGCACCTGGAGCAGTAAGGGTCTGCAACATGAGGGAACAAAATCTTCAGATAGTCATTTATACCTGTAAGCGTTCCTACGGTAGATCGGGTAGTTCTAACATTATTACCCTGTTCTATTGCTATTGATGGCGGAATACCATGAACGTCTTTGACGTTTGGTTTATCCATACGGTCAAAAAATTGACGTGTGTATGGCGAAAAAGTTTCTATATATCTTCTTTGTCCCTCGGCATAAAGGGTTTGAAATGCCAAAGAAGATTTGCCGCTTCCACTAGGGCCAGTAACGACTATTAATTTTCCCAATGGTAAATCGATATCAAAATCCTTTAGGTTATTTTGACTAACACCTTTTAGTGAAATCATGCCTCTTTTCCAAGAAGACAAATTACGAGATTTTCCCGTTTTTTTTCCGCTTTTTGTGGTAATCATTGAATGTTGTTAATACTGCAAAATTCTTATTTAAGATCTAAATTAATTTTCTAAAGCGAAAGCATTTTGGTCATATATTTGCGTTTAGTGTTTTCATGGAATATTCGTTTAGTAATTGCAAATGAATGATGACAAAATTGAGTCAGATTTAACAGTCTCAATAAAGGTTGAAGACATCCACAAGAACATTGGCAGCCAAAGTGTTTTAAAAGGGGTAAACCTCGAAATATTNTCNGGTGAAACAATTGTTTTNATTGGAGAAAGCGGNGGCGGAAAGAGTGTGATTTTAAAACATATNACAGGTTTAATGAGACCAGACACTGGACGTGTCATAATTAATGGTACTGATATCTGTCAGCTCAAAGAAAATGATCTTGCAACTATTCGAAAAAAAATCGGGGTATTATTTCAAAATGGTGCACTTTTTGATTCAATGAGTGTNGGTCAAAACGTGGCTTTTCCACTACGTGAAAGAGGCGAAAAAAATTATTCTATACTCGTTGAAAAGGTCACTGAATCCTTAAAGCTTGTCGGTTTAGAAAACCACATTGATAAGATGCCTAGTGCTCTTAGTGGCGGTATGAGAAAGAGAGTTGCTCTTGCTAGAGCAATGATAGCACGCCCGGATATTATTCTTTACGACGAGCCTACGGCCGGTTTGGATCCTGTATCAACTGGCTCCATTGATTCGCTTATAATGGAAATGCAAAAAAANTACGGAGTCACTTCTATAGTAGTTACGCATGATATGAANTCTGCAAAAACTATTGCCGACAGGATTGCTTTTCTTCGTGATGGCCGTGTTTACTTCTGTGGAAAACCCGAAGAACTTGGAAATTCCGATGATCCTATCATCAAAAAATTTGTTACCGGTAATCATTTATAGGAAATCTGGTAATCTTCACCAACTGCGTTATATTACTTCGCTCAAGATTAGAACCTGAACCGCTTTAACCCTTAAATATTAATAAAATGAAAGAGAGTCGTACTGAACTTTTTGTTGGGGTTTTCTTATTAATTGGTCTTGTTGTTCTTGGCTCATTAGTTCTCAAATTTGGAAACTTTGGTGAAAGATTTGAGAATACCTACCCTNTAACGGTCACATTTGATGATGGCGGTGGTTTGTTAAAAGGAACAGATGTACGTCTCGGAGGAGTTAAAATCGGTAGAGTAAATGATTCACCCAAAGTGAACCTAGATAATTACGGAGGAGCAATTGTTAAACTAGATATTTACAACGATTTTCAAATTCCACAGGGATCAACTTTTTCAGTAGGGACCAGTGGTCTTCTTGGAGATTCAATGATCGAAATTGTTGTTCCAAAAGATCGAAATGGAAAATTCATCAAACCAGAATCCCTTATTAAAGGGGAACGCGTCACAGGTCTGGGAGCTTTAGCCTCTTCAGCAGAGTCATTATCAAATAAAGGTCAGGTTGTTTTGGAAGATGTAAGGACAGCCCTAGTTGACATTGGTAGTGCAGTTGAGAAATTAGACCAAAATATTCTNAGAGAAGAAAACCTCCAAAGTTTTAATCGAGCAGTAGCAGAATTAGCTGATGCACTTGATGCCATNAATAATAAAGTGCTTGGAGATGATAACACNAAAAATCTTAGAGATTTATTGGCTAATTTAAAAAATGCTAGCGTGAAGGTTGACGATGCCGCTGAGAAACTTGGTCCTATCCTAGAAAGCGGTAATGATGCAATCACGAGTATTGAGCCTGGACTTAAAAAACTGACTGCCGCAGCTGAAGGTGCAGATGAAGTTTTTGAAAAAATTAACAATGGTTCAGGTATTTTTAGATCGCTGATCAAGGATGAGGATATTAAGAACGACGTTAAGGGTTTCATTGCGAATTTAAGAAAAAATGGAATCCTTTTTTATAAAGATAATACCAATCTCGAAAACCCTGTAGAAAAGCCAAAGCGCCGTACAATTTTTGGACCAAGGTAATTTAAATCCTAAATGATTTCTTCAGTCGTTCATATAAGCTGATCAAGATTTTTCCCTTTTATCATTAACATGTACGAGTTTCTCATTTGTTTAAGTTTGCTTTGTTTAGCAATTGGATGCCGCTCATTTGAATTTTCAATAATTCGAAAATTTGGTGCCTTATGCATCATAGCAACAACTTTTATGGGAGGTTATTTCATAAGTGGTAACAGTTTATTAATTGGTTCAATTGCTGGATCAGTTTGGTTTTTTATACCCTGTATAGATATACTGCTAAGAATCCGTAAACTTCGCCTACCACTTGAAAAGAAAATGAAAAACCGGTTTCCTCCTAACCGTGAAATTTTCCCACAACTCAGAGAATTTACAAATAATGTTGAGGTTGAAGGCTTTGAGCATGTCCGAGACTCAGGATGGGAATGGGGTGGTGTCGATCAATTCATCCGTTTTTTTTACGACAAAAAGGCAAGACTACAAGCAACCATCAATTTTAACAGTCAGAGTCATGTGGCCGTAGCCTACATGAGTGTGTGTACTAGAACAACAGATGGTAAAACTCTGATGACATGGAATTACCCATTCAGTTATTCGATGAAATTAGCTCCAGAATGCACCGTTAACTCAGTTAGTAATATTGAATCCTTCAGCGAATTGATAAAGATTCATAATAAATTTTTAGCAAGTAAAGGTATTTTGGAAAATGACCTTGAAGACTCAGATCCTGAATCCTTGGATAAAATTACGGAAAAGGAAATGCGTGATCAAGTTGATCACAACCTTGATAAGGGTCTACTCAGGCTATCCGGGAGTGGAACTTTCTCTTATTCTTGGAAGGGTTTATTTTATCTCTGGTTTCAATCAATTAAAGATATGATACGGCTTTCTTGATTTCACTTTTTACCAAAAAGGTTATTTTAAAAGTACGCAGTGATACTGATACAGCAAAACGCTGCAAATAACTCTCAATCTAGAAAGGCCTAATGGATATTATCCTTTCTTAGCCTTATTACCTGGTAACTGTGGTAGTAATCCCTCTTCTAGAGCTTTTGTGATATACTTATCAGGTGTCTTGTTGAATTTACGAAGTGCTGATTTGTTATAAAGGTGAACTGTCTTTCCTTTAACTTCTATCGTTGGAGAATCAGGAGTCACGAGACGCTCATTGTAGACTGGGCACATTCTCTGTTCTAAAAGCTCTACTTTATCTAAACCAAGTTTTTCTTCCATTCCGTCGAATTGTGGAAGCAATTTAGGCATTGCTTTAATGATGTATTTTGGATTCTTGTTCCATATCTTCACACAGGCTGTGCAGCAGAAATAAACTTTCTTTCCTTCGAACTCAACGACTTCCTCCTCGTCAATTTCGTCACCAACCATAATCGGGCACTCTTTATTATCAGCATTAGATATAGCAATAAAAATATATGAGAAAATAGGTATTAAGAATAGTTTCATGAGATTGTAGTTTTCGGGTTTATTTTTCTATTTTAATAAATTTATCAGATTTTTCAAGGGCTGCTAGTCACTAATCTTCCTTTTGTAGTCATAGCTTAGCTATTAGCCTTCGCTATATAATGTCCGAAAGCCCTCAGATCTTCCGAGTAAATTGGCTAGGAGTNACTCCTATGACACCACGAAAGGCTCTGGCNAAGTGACTNAGGCTCTGATAACCAACTTCGAGGGANGCTTCACTNACGTTTAACCGGCCNGATGAAAGTANTTCGCATGCCCTAGTAATTCTTAATTTTCTTAAGTAAAGGCTCAGTGTCATTCCAGTCTCTGCTGCAAATAATCTTGATAAATAGTGAGGGCTGCAAGCACAAGCTTTGGCCACTTGANTAAGTTCCAAAGGNTTTTGAAGATTTTCGGATAAGTAATCTTTGGCTTTCTCTACTCTTTCAAGAACAGCCCTTTTCTGTCTAGANCAGAAAAATTCTTTCCTCTCTCTACTATCTGAATATGCCCACTGAGATAATAGTTCCATTGCTTTCGCTTTGAACCACAAGGCTGCAGCAGATCCGCTAACGGACGGACTTGATACTGATTCTGCAATATCACGTTCTTCATTCCTTAAGAATTCGCGTATAATAAANGGGGTNTCGCCTTCAACNCGGTTATTTTCAAAAATCATTGAGGCTAAACCTGCTCTCAAGTCTTTCTTATTTTCNTCAAGAATNTNGTTAAGAAATGCACTNCTAAANCTAAAGTTAATAAACTTTTGTCTTCCCTTTGTGTGATGACATTTAATTTTACCATACTTGGCAAACTGAATGCCCACCATCATGTTAGGAAAATACTCTTGTGACACTCCCCCCGTNCTTATATTTCCAGACCCTTCGATGCATACTCTCAGTAAGAGACCTTCATCATCAGCACCACACTCGAACTCAATGTCTTTTGTAATATCAGCCTCAATGACTGAAAANGTAAACTCTCTTTCTTCTTGATCTTCATTGAGAATTTCAACTCTCCAGCCCTTTTTGGCTTCACGCCATGGNGTGGAGTCCTCGAGNGACTTNAGGNTCTGAATTTGTTCTTGGGGATAAATCATTTTAGCGGCCTGAAAATTATTTTTTATCTCAATTAAATATAACTAATTAATATTGAGAATCATTCTCATTTGGATGGCAATANTATGATTTTTTTTTCAAAACTCAACAAAAAAGGCTAATTTTATAAAAATTTNACAAATCCTANAAATTAGGACTCATTTTCTACTATAAAAGACTCTATTATTGCCCTTGCCTTNNCTTTTCTTTCTTCCTCATTTTCAATGTCTTTCAAAAGTTTAAAAAGGGATCTGTAGAGCGGACCNCCATCGACTTCACTNCTTAATGNAAATATTGAATTCGAGCTTTCCATTTNATCATTCAATATTGAACTCACATGTTTCCAAAAATTGGCATTATTAGCCCAATATTTTTTTGCTTCACTAAAATCAACTAAATCTGTTCTCTCGTAATTATTTAGTCCGACTTCTCGACATAAAATATCAGCCGTTTGCGACACCTTTTTATAATTATCCTGCTCATGAAACCAGCCTAATGGAGTAATTGTATGGCGATTAACAGCCATCATAATTTCATAGTCTTTTCTCTTAGTATATTCACGGCGTGGGAGTGGTCTCCTCGTTTTACTTCCTTGCCATGAAGACATACCCCCTTTGTGAGACCATTTACCATAACTCTCATACCTCGGACTATCATCCACCTGATAAACCTTTTGTGACCATGTTCCCTCGGCTTCCTGTTTGCTGAGCTCCTTCCGCTTCCAGGAATTGTTTCCAACGAACTCGAATAATGTCCTATCCTCAAATTTCCACTCTTGCTTCCAATGCTTAACAATGCGTTCAAGGTCCTCTAACCAAAGAACATGTTGAAGAATGATATTCTTCGGGGAGTCCTTAACAACGAAAACGATTTCCGTAGCTTCTGCTAAGTAAGGTTTCTTGAGTTCATAATCTTTTTTTATCGCAAAAGTCTCCATAAATTTGAAGGTCACTTCAAATTCTCCTGCCATAGAAAGTATAGCCTTACGATCTTTTTCAATTTCTACTCCAGTTTCATGATCGTCAGCCAAAACAAATGTTGCGCAGCAAAATAAAAAAATAATTAATGGTAATGTTTTTATCTTATGAGTCATTTTTTTGAGTTTTAATTTCTTATATATATCGGCGGAAATGCTTTATCTTGCAAGTCTGCTTCGGCAGCTAGGGGAGACCAATGTCTCATATCCCTTAGCTCTTCTTCGCTGAAGAGTCGTGCACTACCATCAAGCATTGCTGCTACGGCTTTACCATTCCAACGTAAATCCACAAACCCATGTTCATCTGGTTTAGCGTCTAGTGTCCAGGGTTTGGATTTCCAATTCTTTCTTAAAACGACTGGGGGTTGAACTTCGAAGTATCCCCTACCTTCCCATGATTCCTCTGGATTTGAACGCGCAGAGAGAAAAACAATCAAATCTGGTGCATGACTAATCTGGGAAGTGTGTCTGATGCAAAACGGCCCAATTCTTTCCTCAACTCGTACACTTGGCCTTAATAAGCTACCGCTGCCGAAATGACCTCCAATAAAAGTGGTATTCATACCAAGGTTAGGGGATACACTGACTAGATAATCACCCCTTTCGTGCTCATAAACTGGTTCATTTCCATTGAAAATTAATGTCCCTTTTACGTCATGAATGTAAGGGTAAAGCCTCCAAGGGTATCTAGAATTAACAGGTGCAAAAAGTTGTTCTCCCCATTGATTTTTTGCTTCTGGATCCGTTTTGTAGCCTGGAAGAATTTTTCCATCGTTATCATTAGAAAACATGTTGAAAGCAACCATGAGGTTTCTTGCCGCCGTCATTTCCTTTGCCATCATTGCTCGTCTCTTAAATAGACTCACAGAACTTAAAGAAACAGCAGCTA
>PAHQ01000025.1 GCA_002705125.1 Verrucomicrobiales bacterium
ATAAAGTAAGCGTAGCACCAATATGAGAGATAAAGAAAGTATGCGACCCGTTTCACGCCGAAGGTTCATAGCTTGTGCTGGTGGATCATCTTTGAGTCTGCCTTGGCTTGAGAGCTTTGCTGATAACAGTAAAAGTGTAAAAGAGAGTCCGGCGCAGAGACTTGCCTTCTTTTACCTTCCTAACGGAATTACGCGTCGTGGATTCTTTCCTGGAGAAGGTGATCGCCCGTTGCCTGGTTTTGCAGGTCAGAATAATGTTTGGAGGTTTGAAGGAAAGACAGTTCCGCCTGGCAGTCATCCTATGACTCTTACGCCGACCTTAGCTCCTTTGCATAAAATGCGGAAAAAAGTGACGCTAATTACTGGCATGGATCGTACGTTTCAACATGGGACAGATTCCCATGCACAGTGCGCGTCTTGTTTCCTGACCAGTGTTGCGCCATACGAGGTAAAAAGCTCTGCTTACCCATTAACTCGTACACTAGACCACATTGCAGCTGACAGCATTGGGCAGAATACACCATACTCAACGCTCGAATTGAGCTGCAACGATCATAAGAATAACATTGAATCGATATACTTTGATAATATGTCCTGGTATGGAACTGGTCATGTGGCGCCATCAATGAGAAATCCGCGCAAAGTCTATGATCGACTATTTGGTACTCAGGTAAATACTCGGTTTCGTAATATAACTGACCTTGCCCTTGGCAATGCGAGTCAGTTGCAAAAACGTTTAAGTGTTGATGATCGACAGAAGTTTGAAGAATATCTTGAATCGATACGCACCATTGAAACTAGAATGGATAGGATCGATGAAATGAAGCTAGAGTTGGCTGAAGCCAGAATCGAGCGCCCTGCCGAGCATTTGCCGCGTAATGAGTACATTCATTTAATGGGTGACCTTTTGGTTACTGCATTACAAAATGGACTAACAAATGTAGGTTCTCTAATGCTTGGACCTGAGCGTTGGACGACTCCTACTAATTGGGAAGGTATTTTGGACAAGCCTTACAGTCATCATGCTATGACGCACTCCATTGGTAATCACCTTGAGCATCTTCTTCTGTTGGACCGTTTCCATGTGTCGGCCTTTGCTAGACTTCTCGAACGAATGGACCAGATCAAAGAAATTAATGGCACTACACTACTAGATAATACAATCTTTACGTTAGGTGCAGGTATGGGAGATGGAACAACGCATCAGTACAATGACCTGCCATTAGTTGTTGCCGGTGGCGGTGGAGGTAACTTAAAAATGGGCAAACACGTTCATTGCAAAAGGGGGACGCCTCTTGCGAACCTTTGGCTGACGCAACTCAGGGCCTTAGGGATTGAACGAGACAATTATGCCGACAGCAATGGGACGGTCTCTGAGATACAGGCTTGAGTGGGGGGTCAAGCTTCCCGATTAAAGATCCAACTAAATTTCCTTTGCTCTATTCTGGATTTGCGTCGTTCACTTCGGTCGGCCAATTTTGCATAACGGGTACCTAGGAGGCATAAATAATCCTGAGCCTTCGCTGATTCACCGTTGAGTCCGGTTAAGTTTTCGACATTCCAAGTGCTGACCAAGTGATCGACGATTTTCGCATAGTGTTTTGCTGTGTAGACGCCTAATTGCTGTGCGATTGCGGAGAAATCTTCAAACAAGTTAGGGTCAGTTCCATCCTGCATCAAATGAGAGGGCATCACAATTTGGGCGCGCATTAAATGGTAAAACGCCATAATGGCCCCGTTAGGGTCTTGCTCGAAAATGTGGCGCATAAAATTTGTATATACTTTTTCGTGGCGAGCTTCGTCTGCAGCAATAGCACTACAAATTCCCTGTAAACTTTCGTCGCCTTCGGACCGTGCGAGTTTGGCAACGTTCTTGTGAGAAATTTTTGTGGCCCTTTCTTGAAAAGATGTGTAAACAAATCCTTTGTAGGGGTCCTGCGCTGTGCTGGGGTCAAAACCGTTGCGTAACAAATTCTGAATTGTCACTTCTACTGCACGCATATCAACGCGTCCGGTGAGGTAAAGGTATTTGTTTAGTAAATCTCCATGGCGGTTTTCCTCCGCAGTCCAGCCACGAGTCCACTGTGCCCAAGGGCTTGGGTCGGCTCCGGTCTTGTCCGTGATACCTTCAAATCCATTGATCAATGTTTGATACGTTGGTAGGGCCTCTTCAGTCACCATGTCACCAACCAAAACCACAAGGACTGCGTCTGAGAGACCCTCAGCGGGTTCGCGGAAGGCTTCTACACTTTCGATCCAATCTTCTCTGGTCAGATCAGGTAACCAGTCCTGAGGTTGCCAGCTCTCTTCTACTGACTTCAAATACGTCAGTTGGGTAGACACGAAACCCTCCATTCCAGAGATGACTTCCTGCTTTGGGCCTGAAAAATTATTCATCGTTAGATTGATTCACTGGAGAATACTTAATTACTATACCACATACATAGACGGACCTCTGAACAGTGCAATTATATCTTCTGAGTGGTCTGTTTTAATTGGTTGGGAAATTTGGCTGATTTCCCTTCTTTTAATATAGTATTTGGTATTTAAAGTGCTCGGAACAGGAATCGAACCTGCACCCACGTGAGTGGACTAGATCCTTAGTCTAGCGCGTCTACCAGTTCCGCCACCCGAGCAATACCATGGGATGAAAAACCAAGGGATATTAAGTTGCATGCGTCATAGCAATGGATCAAGTATATCTTTTTCCAAAGGATGAAGTTTATTGTTTAATTTTCTTTGGTGTGGCTTCACAAATTTGTCTCCAACCTTTGAATCTCCATTTATTTGGGAAGTCCTTGCATTGTTGAGGCTTGCTGGAGTGAACTGAGCAGGAGTTGTTTTCTAGTAGTACGCACGACCCTTTTTCGTCTTGTTTTAAAGTTAATCCGTTTCGGCTCGATCTTAATTGAGTGTATTTCTGTGTGAAATCATAGGGAGATATATCAAGATCTTCTGCCATTGCCTTAATTTCTTTTTCACTTATGACGACCTCACCTGGCCACTGGCAACATTTGCCACATCTTTCGCACTCATACTTTATCATTTTAAGTAAATGTATTAATGATCTAACTGCTTGTAATTAAGCAATATAAAAGACTATTTAAAAAATTTTGATAAATATATGGAAGAAATACATTTTTTGAGAAGAAAAAAAATAGCACTTATCTTTATTTTTAAGTTTTCTTAAATGCAATTGTTGATTAATAATTAAAATTAGTGATTTAATTCTATTTTCATTTTTAGAAAATTGTAGCCAGTCACCATTTTGTTGTGAGTATTTTTCATAGAATTTTTGGTCTTTTGAATATGGATATTGGTATCGATCTTGGTACTGCAAATACACTTGTCTACGTCAAAGATGAAGGCATCAAAGTCAGGCAACCCTCTGTTGTTGCCGTAAAAAAGGGTTCTAATGAGGTTGTTGCAGTTGGAGATGACGCTAAGAGAATGCTTGGCAGAACCCCTGACACAATATCCGCTGTTAGGCCTTTAAGAGACGGAGTCATCGCTGACTTTGAGATGACTGAGGCAATGCTTAAGCATTTCATAAAAGAGGCTAGAACTAAGGATAAAGGAAGTGGGAGTAAAATTGTAAAAGCTTCAAAGATACGGGTCGTGGTTGCTGTTCCCTCAGGAATAACAGAAGTAGAAAAACGTGCAGTTAAAGACTCTGCCAGACATGCAGGTGCTGATGAGGTTTATCTAATCGAAGAACCAATGGCTGCTGCCATTGGAGTGGGACTTCCGATTCAGGATGCCAGCGGTAATATGATTGTGGATATTGGAGGAGGTACTACTGAAGTCGCAGTTATTTCTCTTTCTGGTATTGTACAGAGTAGAAGCGTTAGAGTGGGTGGAGACGAGCTTGATGAATCAATTATATCTTATATGAAGCGTAAGTATAATTTGATGATTGGCGAAAGAACTGCAGAGACGGTTAAAATTCAAATTGGTTCAGCTACTGTTGTTGATAAAGAGACGTCAATGGACGTCAAAGGAAGAGATCTTGTGGAGGGATTACCAAAGACAATTAATGTCACTTCGCAGGAGATAAGAGAAGCCATGGCTGAGCCTTTGGCGGCGATACTTGATTCGGTTAAGGTTACGTTGGAAAGATGTCCTCCAGAGTTAGCAGCAGATTTAGTTGATAGAGGGATCATGTTGGCTGGGGGAGGTTCGCTCTTAGGGGGGCTTGATATTTGGCTGGCAGAACAAACAGGAATACCAACACATCTTGCCGATGATCCACTGCAAGCTATCGTAGAAGGAACGGGAAGGGTTTTAAGTGAGATTTCATTTTTGAAGAAGGTTACATCAGCAGGAGTTTAGATGATGGTCATAATAAAGTAAGTTCCTAATAGGCTTTATGAAGAGGAACAATCTAATAGCCCTAGTAATATTTGTTCTAGCTATGGTTTGGGTTTTCACCCTTAAAAGTAAGGATATCAGAGCAGTTCAGTCTAAGGTTTTAGGTCTTTTTGGAATCGTTTATGAGTCCATAGATGAATTGACATTTGAGCAAGACTTTGTCAATGGTGAGCCAATTTCTATTAATGAAATATCTAGAAAATATAATAAAAAAGAATTAGAAACTAGATACAACAAATTATTGTTAGACCTCTATGAGCTAAGGGCTTGGAAAAGCCAAATTGATTTACTGCGAGAAGAAAATATTGAGTTAAAGAGATCTTTAAACTTTGTTGAGTTCAAAAAAAAGCAGTCCCAAAAATTGATAGCAGCTAGAGTTATCAATAGACCCAGTAGTACTTGGTGGAAAACATTTGTTATCGATAGAGGTTCAGATGATGGATTGAATCTTAATGATCCAGTAATGACTCCTGTGGCAGTAGACCGAGAGAAACAAGTTGAAGGAGCGTTAGTTGGAAAGGTTGTGAATGTTGGAAAATCTCAATCAACGGTTGTTTTGGTGACTGATTCAGAATGTAAGGTTGGAGCTTATGTTCATGGTGTTTTTGCTGGAGAAAATGATAAGGGGCTTGAGCGAGTTCAAGGTATTCTTTCTGGTGCTCCTGGAGCAGGTAGAGACGTGACATATTTAATGCTTCAAAATCTTCCTAAAGAAGCTGACAGATATGGTGTATCAGCAGGTGCTAAAGTTTATTCATCAGGTGTTGGGAATGCAGAGGTAAGTGGTATTTTTCCGCCAGGACTTATTTTAGGATATGTTAAAGAGTTTGAGGTTGGCGATTTTGATGCAGTTGCTAGGGTTCAACCTGCTATCAATTTCAATCAACTATCCTATATTTTTGTTTTAGTAACNNACCAAAACGNAGAAGTGGAGTTAGGCCTCAANACCGAAGGNATAGAAGTTGAGGGNTTGCCGAACNTGAAGGGTAATAATAATTGAGNATGCTTAACTTTGATAAGTCCAGNCTGNTATTTGTTCTTGTTTTGATAGTCTTGCTTTTTGCATCATTTATTCTTGATGAATTTATAGCAACTTTCTTATCCCCACTAGGGATTAGGTTTTTCATCGTACAAACACTCTTTTTTACCTGTAGTTTATCCGTTCCATTTCCAGTGATGCTCCTTTTTGCATTTTTNACTGGATTAACTTGGGACTCCATTCATATGGCAATNGGTATGGGGAATGATGTAGGTTTTGGATATTCTATTTTTCTTTTTTTTGTTACTGGTGCTCTTATGCAGGGGATGGCGCCTTTTTTCAGTAGAGGTAGATGGGAAGCTCCAGTAGTTTTGGTCGGAGTTTCAACATCATTATTTTTTTTAATGGAATGGTTTTTTGTTAGTTTTGCTAGAGCCAATTTTACTTTCCCTGAAAATTATTGGAAGCAGCTTTGGGTATCCGTTTTCTTTGGTATGGTTGTGTCNCCTTTTTTCTTTTACCTAATTTTAAGACTGAGCAANTTTTGTGGAAATTCTATTATNATTGGTGAAATAGCCGAGGAATAAANTTTTTAATAATGACGTTAGGATACAGAATAAGATTTTACCTTTTAGCAGTATTTCTATTAGGTGGAATTTCTGTGATTTTATTCAGACTTTTTGTTGTGCAAATTGATCGATATGAAGAGTTTNCTGCTAAGGTTCCAGGTACTTCGGAGGTTAAAGTGAGGATTCCTGGAGTAAGAGGGTTGATAAGGGACCGTAAAGGAAAGGTCTTAGTTGAGAATATCGCGAGATACGAAATGCAGTTTAATTTAAAGGAAATTTTAGATAATTATAATGTTGTTATTAAGGAAGAAAATTCTGAGATTCGACGGAAAAATAAAACTCGTTCAACGAATGTTGCTTTGAAAGAAACGCCATTAACATTTTTTGAGTATGTGGATGGTTCTGGAATAAAGAGAAAGAGGAAAGAGAAGGATATGGTTACTATTGTTTCTGAATCTGTATTACCTTATTTGGCTAGATTAGGGCTTTANAAGGAATTTCATTCTGGAGACTTGCANCGTCACTGGAGAACTCACGGTGGATTGGTATCTTANACATACAGAGATGATTTGACTTTTGANGAGTATGCTCTTGCAGCTGAGCACTCACTAGACATTCCTGGCGTTTCAGTTATGGCTAGGCCAATGAGGAATTATATTTATGGAGCCCTTGCATCTCATATNTTAGGTTTTGTAAGACAGCCTGACATAAAAAAAGTTCCAGCTGAAGAAAGAAGACAGTGGAACTATTATGTTCCTGATGATTTTGGGGGTGATGGTATTGAGGAAACAATGAATAGCTCTTTACGAGGCCGTCCAGGGCAGAGAGTNATGCTGAGAGACGAAAAGGGGAGAATTGTAGATTCAAAAGATAAATTTGGTAAAGTNTTGGGTGANTTATCTTATGATGAAGCTAAGCCNGGTTCGGATGTGTGGTTGACTATTGATCTTAGATATCAATATATCGTAGAGAATGCGCTTAGAAAAGTTGGGAGAGGAGCTGCAGTGGTGGTTGCTCCAACAACATATCAAAGAGGGAATGACGGAGAACAAGATACGGTATACGCGGGTGATATATTAGCGATGGCTTCAGTTCCATCTTATGATCCAAATAAGTTTATTCCCTCAATTAGTGAGGAGGATTGGAACGCTTACTTGAACAATGATAATGACCCATTAATTAATAGAGCGTTAAAAGATCATGCTCCTGGATCTACATTTAAGATTCCAGTAGCCTTATCAGGAATGCTTAGTGGTATAGAGAATAAATCTTATGAATGTGCTGGCGGAGCAAGGTACGGACCAAAGGTTTTCATGAAATGTTGGGCTCTTTCCAAGGGTTACACACATGGTAACATTTCAGCGAGAGGAGCTATTAAGACATCGTGTAACGGATTTTTTTATCGATATGGTAATGCTTCAGGTATTAATAATATTTTGAAAGTTTCTTCAAGTATGGGTTTAGGTAAAAGTTCAGGGATACCTCTTAATAATGAAGATTCTGGTTTTATTCCAAACCCTAACTGGAAAAGATCACAAGGACTAGGAGGTTGGGGAGATGCAGATACCGCCCTTGTTTCAATTGGTCAAGGTGCTACGGAAGCAACCCCTTTACAGATGGCTATGGTTGCGGCAACGACTTCGAATGGTGGAGATTACTATAAACCGAGACTAATTCATAAAACTGTAGATGTAAGCGGGGAAAAGTTATCTCCATCAAAGCTTATGCACAGCTTAACTGAAATTGGCATACCTGAAGAAAAAATTGAAATTTGTAAAAGCGGAATGTGGGATGTAGTCAATGAGCTTAAAGGAACAGCAAAGAGAGCTCGATCTGAAGTTGTTGAACTTTCAGGAAAGACTGGCACTGCTCAAACAGGAAGAAAGCGCCCAGAGGGCGGGAATGAGACTAATGCCTGGTTTATATCATTTGCGCCTTACGATAAACCAAAATTAGCAGTTTGTGTTATGGTTGAAAATGCTAAATCTGGTGGAGGAGTATGCGCTCCGATCGCAAAAAGAATTATTGATGAAATTACTCTATTGGAGGACTATAATAAAGATTTGGCTCTTTCTAAGGTCGAAGAATCTGAGGGAAACTTTGACTTTGTTGAATTAGTGAGCTTTGATGATGATCCTACAGATGGTATTGTTTCGGACAGTGACGGTGATGATGGGACATCAGTAGCCGCAACACCAGCTCCTGACCCAAACAATTCCCCTAGAAAACCGTTATTGATGCCTACTGTTAAAAAAGCACCCGATACAAGGGGGTCAGTTAAATCAAAGACAGTTAAGAAAAGAATTGGAATACTGGAAAGAAGGAGAAGAGGTCGATGATCAGCTCCTTATCTAGATTGTGATATATTATACGAAAGATAAAGTTTTAACCGAAGCCAAACAATTGGCTTATAAATATATTTTGGAAAAATGTTTAAGAAATTACGGGAAGCCAGGCGAAATAAAGCCTTGGACGCAGGGTATCAAATTATTGTAAATGTTGAAAAATTAGAAACTAGAGTTGCTCAACTCAGAGAATCCAAACTCGTAGACTACACTATTGAAAGAGTAGGGGATGAGAATATAGTTGGAAGTATTTTCAAAGGCAGAGTTAAAAACATTGAGCCAGGACTTAAGGCGATGTTTGTTGATATTGGTACTGACAAAAATGCATTTCTTCATTTTTGGGATGCCATTCCTGCGGCTCTAGATCAGGGATTGGAAGAAGTTCGACGCAAAAAAAATCAAAAAAAACCAAAAAGAATATCAGCAAAAGACATACCTAGTATTTATCCAGTGGGTTCGGAGGTCTTGATTCAGGTAAGCAAGGGGGCAATTGGAGAGAAGGGGCCTAGAGTAACAACAAATATAACTCTCCCAGGTAGATACATGGTTTTGATGCCACTCAATGACCAGTTTGGAATTTCGAGAAAGATTGATGACCCTAAGGAGAGAGCTCGATTAAGAAAAATCACCGAACAAATGGATGTGCCTGAAGGAATGGGTGTAATTCTTAGAACAGTCTGCAAAGGTCAAAAGAAAAGGTTCCTTATTAGGGATTTACATATTTTGCTTCAGCAATGGAAAGACATAGACGAAAACAGGCAAGATAACAAAGCTCCAATATGTGTTTTTCGAGAGCCAGAATTAGTGGAGCGTACGGTTAGAGACTTTTTGACGGATGAGGTTGCTGAAGTTTTGTGTGATGACGAAGAAACTGTTCTAAGAATGCAGGAATCAGTCGCAACAATATCATCGAGATCAAAGAAAAGAGTTCACTTTCTTCCTACCAAGCAACCAATATTTGAAAGGTTTAATATAGAGAAACAAATAAAAAGCGCTTTTGGTAGAGAGGTTTGGATGCCTTGTGGGGGATACATAGTTATTGATGAAACTGAAGCTTTGATATCAATAGATGTTAATACAGGAAGGAATCGAGGCGGAAAAAATAATTCTGAGAAGATGATACTGGAGACAAATCTTCAAGCAGCTGATGAAGTTGCCAGGCAGTTAAGGTTACGAAATATTGGAGGGTTAATAGTGGTTGACTTTATTGATATGAAGGGCCGTAAAGACCAGAATGCGGTATACAGAAGGATGCTTAAAAGTACTGATAATGATAAAGCTAAGATTCAGGTTTTACAGTTATCTCAACTTGGCCTAATGGAAATGACTAGACAGAGACTGAATGAGAGTCTTAGCAGATCTATGTATGAACCTTGTGCTTTCTGTAAAGGCTCGGGCAGGATCAAGTCCACAGAAAGTATTAGCGTTGAGCTTCAAAGAAAACTCTCTGGTCTATTAAAAATGGAAGATGAAAGTATTAGTGATTTGGTTGTCGTTGTTCACCCCGAGGTAATGCAAAGACTAAAAGATGAAGACTCAAAGGCTTTATTAGAAATGGAAAGAAGGCATCACGGGAGATTTACTTTTAGAAGTGATCCGTCATATGACAGAGAGGAAATAAAAATTTCTTGTCAGTCTAGTGGTAAGGTCTTTAATTAATTCTTACGAAGTGTCTTAAAAATTCTTAAGCACAAAGTCAATAAAGCAATCATTCCTAGACTGATTGAAAAAGAATCTCCGAATCTTGCATAAAGAGTTATCTTTGGCGTCTTTTTAATTCTTATTGTTTCTGGTAGAGTGCCAGTGATGAAAGTGTTTGATCGTTCTTTGCCGTATATTAATCTTTCACCGCCTTGATACCTTAAACTACGGTCATAAAGGCTTCCACAATCATCGATTAAGCATGACATTCCAGTGTTTGCACATCTGATCATTGGCCTTCTTAATTCAATGCATCTAAATATTGAATTAATGAAGTGTTGCTCGGAGGCTGCGCTTTGCTTAAACCATCCGTCGTTAGTGACGTTAATAATCAATTGGGGGGATTTTGATATGAATTCTCTAGCAAGGCTTCCAAATGTATCTTCAAAGCAAACGAGCGGTATGATTTGATATGGTTCTGGGAGTTCCATGTCCAAAGGGTAGAGTTTATCGCCAGGTTGAAAGTCTACACCTAATGAATTAGCTGCAATTTTTTCAATGAATGGAATGGATTTTCTGAAGGGTACGTACTCGCCAAACGGTACTAAATGGGTTTTTCTGTAAGAACTATAATTCGTTGAGTTGTTTCTTAACTTGATGATAGAGTTGTAGATCCCTTCTTGGGGAATGCGTTCATTAAGTCCAAGCACAAGTTCATAATCGTCTATGGAAAGTATTTTATTGAGGTATGTTTGAGTTTGTCTGTCATGTAGGGAATAGGGAAGTGAGCTTTCGGGCCATACGACTAAATCAAAATTAGCTTCCTGTAACTTCAGGTATGGCGTTGTCATATCCCAATAACGTTTGTAAATTTTTTTGGCGGATTCAGGGTTCCATTTTTCATCCTGATTAATTCCACCTTGAACAAGAAGTGTTCGTATTTCTATTTCCTCATCCTCTGAAAGTTCGGTCAGGCGGTGGGTTCCATAAAAGAAGATAATGATTATTAAAGTGACTCCAACTATAAAGTCAGGGTGTGCTTTCAATGAAGAATTTCTAATTTCATAAGGTAATCTTAATAACAATGATGTGATTATTGTAGAACAGAATATCAAAATAAAAGAAATTCCAGTGACCCCGATGATATCAGCGGTTTGAACCATAACTAGATCATTTGCTAATCCTACTCCAAGACCGTTCCAAGGAAAACCTGTCAACAGCCAACCTCTTACCCACTCTAAGCCGCACCAAGCAGAGCCATTTAGAAATGCGGCCTTTAAACTAAAATATGAATTGGATTCAGCTAAAGTTGAAACATCTTTTTTCGGTACACCAATAGTGGCAGCGAAACCACCCCAAATTGCGAAATAACCCGCTAAAAAAAATGATAGTAATAAGCATGCAATAAAATGGATATGATGTAGCCAAGAAAGATTGATGAGAAAGAAAATTAACCCAGAGAGGTAACCCAAACCGAAGCCGCGCAGGTATTTGCGTTTCTTAGATTTTAAAGTCCATAAAGCCAAAAGTAGAGGCACAGGCCAAATCCATATGAAAGCCCCAACATTAAATTTAGGGTAGCAAAATGCTAATAATGCTCCAGAAATTAAAGCAGCGAGTATTCGCCATATATTGATTAACTTTTTCAGCTTACTTGAGCGTACTGATTATTCTAACCTTCTGTCGATATCGTTTTGTATCCATTGCCAAAGCGAAGAAATATTTTTATTAGTTATCTCTTTGGCGTCATCTAAGCCAGTTTGTCTAATTATCTCTGGAGCGCAGTGCCCAAAAAGATAGAATTTAATCTTCGGCTCTGTCCCTGATGGTCTAATTGCAAAATGACGGCCATCCTCTAAATAGATAAATAGCATGTTTTCTTTTGGTATTGAATCACCTTCAATATCGAGAATGTTCTCTTTTGCAAAGTTAACTACTTTAGTAACATTTGATGAATCACACTTTGTTGGTTGTAATTCTGAGTAAGACTTCACAAGTTTTTGAATTAATTTAGCACCGTCAGCACCTTCTAGAACTTTACTTTTATTCACTTCGATGAAGTATCCAAACTCTTCATATATGTCGTCTAGTAGCTCAATTAAATTTTTTCCAATGGATTTTGCGTAAGCCGCAGTTTCAGCAAAGAGAACGACTGCGCCGTTTCCATCCTTATCCCTAGTAAAATCGCATGCTAGGTAGCCATAACTTTCTTCTCCTCCAAATATCATGAACGTTCCCTTGTCCAATTGAATGTCTCTAGCCTCTTGAACGGTTAGGTTTTTATAATTAGCCAGAACGTCCTCGGGAAGACTTCTTTCGTATTTTGATAGTTTTTGGCTAATATATTTGAATCCAGTTAGAGTGTTTATAATTCTTACGTCAAACCTCTCAGCAATTGCTTGCTGTAAACCTGTGGTTACAAAGGTTTTTATAACAATGGCATTTTTAGCATTATTTGAATTTAATATTTTTTTAGAAAATAATGTTTTTATTCTATAGTATAAAAGAAGTGATCCAATTTGGTTGCCTGTCAGTAATTCTAATTCGCCCGAAGGACCTTTGACTGCAACTCCCATCCTATCACAATCAGGGTCAGTCCCTATCACGATTTCAGCTCCATTATTTCTAGCTAAATCAATTGCCATTTTCAAAGATGCTCCATTTTCTGGATTAGGTGACTTTACAGTGGGGAATCTGCCATCAGGAGAGTCTTGTTCTTTAACAGTTTCACATTCGAACCCAAGTTCATTTAAGAGTAAAGGAACATGAACACCACCAGTTCCATGTAATGAGGTGAAAACTATTTTTAATGAATTGTTTTCTTTAATTAAATCAGGGCAAAGAACTAGGGATTTGACTCTATCTAAATATTCTTTTTCGATATGCTCAGGGACGGGGTTGATGGTGCCTTGATCTGAAGCATTAAGTGCACAGTAACTCTCAGACATAATATCATTAACTCTAGCAATTATTCCATCAGTATGAGGTGGGACAATTGCAGCGCCATCAGCAAAGTTGACTTTATAACCGTTGTCATGATACGGGTTATGGCTTGCAGTAATCATAATGCCTGCATGGCAATTTAAGTTTCTAACTGCGAAAGACATGACTGGTGTAGCTTTGTGTGATTTGAAAAGAAAAACATCAGCTCCTAGTTCCGATGCCACTTTTGCACAAAGATCTGCAAAGTCTTTGGAGAAATGCCTAGTATCATAACAAAACACCAATCGAATTTTCCCACTTTTGGAAGAATCTCTTAGCCAATCTTTCAAATAGAGTACAAGCCCCATCGTTGCTCTTGAGACATTAAAGGTGTTCATCATATTCGTACCAACGCATGTGTGCTCGGGTCTGCCGTTTATGCCTCCTTTACCCTGTTCAGATTTTGTTATATTTCGCCCGATGGTTCGCCCTCGAAGTCCGCCTGTTCCAAAAGATAACTTCTTATAAAATCTATCATTAATTTCATCCCACAGATTTTGATCGCACAACTCCTTTATGACGTTAAGATATAAAGGTTGAGAATTTGAATGAATGAATTCGTTTATATTAGTTGAGGCGCTTTCGAGAATCTTCCCATTTAACTTGGCTTTTTCAATAATTGATAATAATTCGTTCATTGATCTCAATCTATAATGATAAATTTTGAATAATCTAATAAAATCTGCCTTTTTAAAACGACAAGAACATATTCCAATTGGTACTGACTCCTATCGTTTGTTTGATGGTGTTAGTGATGGAATGGATGGTGTTTATATAGATAATTTTGCCGGTCATTATCTCGTTTCATATATTAATGATAAGCCGAGGGTCCCTATTAATTTAAATTTGCAGGAAAAAAGCATTTGGATTAAGAAACTGAATAAGGATCAGAAGTTGCCACCAACATGTTTGAAAGGAGACCCAAAATCACCAAATGTTGAGATTACTGAGAATCATGCTCGGTTTGAAATTGATTTTTCTGCAGGTTACTCTCAGGGCATATTTTTGGATCAGAGGGATAATAGGCTCAAAGTCATAGAGAGAGCCTCAAACATTAGGGTGCTAAATTGTTTTTCCTATACATGTTGTTTCTCAGTTGTCGCAGCGTTAGGAGGGGCTGAATCAACGACAAGTATTGATTTATCGAAATCTTATCTCGAGTGGGGAAAAAAGAATTTCATCCTAAATAATATCAAAGAGAGAGACGAGAACCATTTTTTCTGTAAAGGTGATGTGTTTGAATGGTTGAAACAGTTTAACCGTAAAGGTAGAAAATTTGGACTGGTAATTGTTGATCCTCCCTCTTTTTCTAGGTCGGGTAAGAGTGGTTCATTTAGTGTTATCAATGATTACTCATCTTTGATTGAATCGTCGGCTAATCTCGTTGAACCTTTCGGATGGATCTTAGCTTGTTCGAATCATAGAAAATTAACGAATAATAAATTCATTTCCTCAATCAAAGAGGGCGTAAAAAACGCAAAACGTAAAATTATTGACATTGAGTTGTCTCAGATGCCGTTTGATTTCAGTGGTGAAAAATATTTAAAGAGTGTCTGGCTAAAATTAGCCTAAAAATTAACAAATACATTAGAGATCTTTGCAAATAGATAATGCAGGTGTTATCAATTCATAAAAAAAATGCAACAACTAAGGTTTAACGATCCAGGGTTTCAAAAAAAAGTGGCTAAAGTCTTTGTTAGAGATGCCGAGCCGGATGACATCCTTAAGTCCAAGGTCTCTGAAATTATTGAATCGATAAAGAAAGGTAAAGATAAAGCCATTAGTAAGTTTACTAAAAGCTTTGATGATGTCGATATCGCGCCTTCAAAATTCAGAGTAAATGAATCAGACTTATCGAGTGCGGTAAATGAGGTAAGTGCTCAGACGAAAAAAGCTATTAAGCTTTCGCAAAGAAATGTACAAAAATTTGCATTAGCCAGTAGGAGGAAAAATTGGAAGATGCGTAATGATCAAGGTGTTTCAGTCGGTGAAATTTATCAGCCATATTCACGGGTAGGTATTTACATTCCAGGTGGGTCTGCGCCTCTTGTGTCAACGGTGCTGATGACTGTTGCTATAGCAAAAGCTGCAAAAGTTAAAGAGATAGTTGTATGTACACCACCAGGTAAAAATGGAAAAATTTGCTCTGAATTATTATATGCATTGCAACAATGTGGTGCAACTTCCATTTATAGGGTGGGGGGAGTTCAAGCAATTGCTGCAATGTCTTTGGGAACAAAAGTCATACCTAAGGTAGATAAAATATTTGGTCCAGGTAATTCATTTGTGGTTGAAGCTAAGAGGCAACTTTTTGGAAATGTGAGTATTGACCTATTGCCTGGTCCTAGTGAAATATTAGTTCTATCAGATTCTTCTGGTCGAGCTGACTTTATTGCTTCTGACTTACTTGCACAGGCAGAGCATGGTGGAGACAGTCAGGTTGCATTTGTTACGACTTCCTCAAAATTACTTGAAAGCGTTAAAGAACAACTAATTATTCAGTCCAAGTCTTTATCCCGACAAAAACAGATAAGAGAAGTTCTTAAAAATGGAACAACTTTAGTTTTGGTAAGCTCATTGAATCAGGGGATACAATTAGCAAATGATTTTGCTCCAGAACACCTCTCACTGTTAGTAAACAAACCAAAGGAAGTTATACCAAAACTAAATACATCGGGTGCTATTTTTGTTGGTCCATACTCAGCTGTTGCTATCGGAGATTTTATAGCAGGACCAAGTCATACTTTACCTACAGGGGGGGCAGGTAAGTCTTTTTCTGGATTGACGGTAGATATGTTCCAGAGGCGTACAAGCATTGTTGAAGTAAGTAAAAATTCTTTGAATAAGTCAGTGGAATCAGTAAAAGCCTTTGCCGAGATTGAAGGGCTTGATGCCCACGGTGAATCAGTATTGTTAAGAAGAACTGATTAGATTTGATTTATTTTTTCTTCAAACCTTTTGGAGACATCCTCAATCTCATCTGAAATCTTTGACCAATCACTAAAAGCGCTTTCAAGTTCTAATGATGATGTTTTGTGCTCTTCAGTTAATTCAATGTGGTCTTTAGATTTAAAGAAATTTTCATCGGTCATTAAAGCTTCAATTTCTTTTTTTCTATATTCAAGGCTCTCAATCTTTTCTTCGATTTGCTCTAATCTTAATTGAAGAGGTTTTAAAGTCTCTGATTTCTCTTGTCTTATCTTGCCTTGAGCTTTTCTCATTTCCTTCCTATTGGCAGGACTTTTAACATTTTTTTTCTTTGAGATATTTGATTTGGGGGTTTCAAGGTTTTCGTTAGATCTGGATTCAATGAATGATGACAAATTCCCATGAAATTCTTTTACAGGCTGAGCGTCAGAGTGAAATTCAATTACCTTGTCAGTTATTGGGTCAAGGAAATCTCTGTTGTGAGATACAATCACAATAGTTCCCTTATATGCAATTAGAGCATCCTGTAAAACTTTTTGAGATTCCATATCAAGGTGATTTGTAGGTTCATCAAGAATTAAAAAATTTGCTGGTTTTAGAAGTATTTTGGCTAATGACAGTCTACTACGCTCACCTCCGGAAAGTACGGAAACTTTTTTGAATACATCATCACCCCTGAAAAGAAAACAACCCAATAATGACCTTAGGTTTCCAGCAGCATCAGATCCCGCAACCTCTTCTATCGTTTCTAGAACATTCATATTTGGGTTTAATTTTTCAGCATGGTCTTGAGCGAAATGAGAAATGCTTACTTTGTGACCAAGTTTTCTATTACCTACATCAAAGTTTTCTGCTCCCGAAAGTATTCTTGAGAAGGTTGATTTTCCTGCACCATTTGCCCCTACCACAGCAATTTTTTCTCCTCGATCAATTCTGAAATTAAAATCATTAAACACGACGTTTTTTCCGTATGCTTTAACCACATTAGTTAATTCTATTACAATTTGACCTGACCTTTCGGGCTGGGGGAATTCTAATTTTATTGATTTTGTTGCCTCCTGAGGTAGCTGAATTCTTTCGATCCTTTCAAGTTGTTTTAATCTACTTTGTGCTTGTGACGCTCTCCTAGCTTTAGATCTGAACCTGTTGATGAATTGTTCTGCCTTAGCGATATCTTTTTGCTGATTGTTATATGCACGCTGAATCTGCTGTCTTTGTATCTCGCTTTGCTCTACATAATAACTATAATTTCCGGCAAATTCTGTTACTTTTCCTGCTTCAAAGGCCAGAGTCTTTTTTACCAATAGGTCTAGAAAAGCACTGTCATGAGAGATTATAATTACAGACCCTTGATAGCTCTGAATATAATTTTCAAGCCATAGCTGAGAATCTATATCGAGGTGGTTAGTAGGCTCATCCAAGAGTAATACTGATGGGCTTTTAAGTAATAACTTTGCTAAAGCGAGCCTCATTTGCCATCCACCTGAAAACTCTGATGTTTCTCGATCCATGTCGGAATATTTAAAACCTAAGCCGATGAGGACTCTTTCTATATTTGGTTTCATCTTACTGATATCAAAGCTATCAAGCTTTAGTTGTAATTCCCCAAACTTTTCAAGAACTTCGGCGTAGTCAGGACTAGTTGGATTAAGCTTTCCCAACTGTTCGCTGCATTCATCAACGCTTCTTTTCAAAACCATTTCGTTTTCAAAGGCAGTTTCAGCTTCTTTGAATAAGGTCCTACCAGTGTGTTTAATGCCGTCTTGAGGAAGATATCCGACTTCAGTATACTTTGCTCTATTGATTGAACCCGAATCAGGGTTCATTAGGCCCGCTATTATTTTCATCAATGTAGATTTTCCTGCACCATTAGGGCCAGCAAAACAAACTCTATCTTTTGCACTAACGGTGAATGACAGTTCTTTATATAGAACTCGGCCTAAAAACTGTATTGATACATTTTCTACAGAAAGCATTTGATGAATTGTCGTTATTCTTTCTATATTTATTAATATTAAAAAAGAATGAGGAAATTAAGTATGCGCATTAACATCACACTAGTCGTTTTTTTATTTATTAATTTTTTTTACTCGATTGTTTATTCTCAAGATCGGGTCCCTTTTGCTACTAAGAAACTAGTAAAAGAGTATGAGGATTATGAAAGTGATATTCGTAATAAAGCATCTCAACTAATTGAAAAGAAGAGAGTTGAAACAATAGAAGCTTTAGAAAAGCAATCAGCTGCCCTTAGTAGAAGTGGGAATGCTGAAATGGCGAGGGCAGTTCTAGAAATGGCATCTTCATTATCTGACCGTAAGGAAATATCTGGTGATACTTCAAATTCTGAAGAGATATCCAGTGAGCTTAGTAAATCCAAGTGGTCTAATTTGTTTTCACCTGAGGAGCTTCCAAAGTCATGGATTATCACTAAAGATCCTGACGGAGGATGGGATTATAAAGAGGGAGTTTTTATAATGAAATGCCTCTTTGATGATTCAGTTGCTCTTCATGACGCGCCTGAAGGTGATGTTGTAGTAAGGCTTAAGGGGAAAATTGAAGATAATGAAAACAAGGAAAATGCTGATGAAAGAAAACATGCCGGATTTGGGTTTATTAATTCTAAAGATAGTCTTGTGATGGGTTATGTAAGCTTAGAGGGAAACGCTTATGGGTATACAAACATAAACCCTGGTGTTGATCTTGGGTATCTAAAGAGCGGGTCAAGAGAGGGAAAGTTCTTTGACGTTCAGATGGCCTGGGTCGGAACTTATTTCCTAATGTTCGTGAATGATAAATTATTAATTAAATCTGATGTAGGAATTGAACGTGGAACAGCAAAAATTTCTCTACTTGGAGAAAATTGTTTTTCTTCATTTGCGAGTGTTCAACATATGAAGCCTTCTCTCGCAGACTTGAAGAGATTGGCTTCAGGCAAGCCTCTAGAATGAATTAGCTCTTCGGCATTGCTCTTACAGCACCGATTGAAATCCCTCCATCGACTAATATTGTTTGTCCTGTAACGTAAGAGCTTGCATCGGACGCTAGAAAGATGCAAGTCCCATCAAGATCACTTGGTCGGCCAACTCTTCCGAGTGGAATTCTTTCTTCGATATAAGATACCCATTCTGAATTTTCAAATAATTTTGAATTTTGTTCCGTTTTAAACCAGCCAGGAGCCAAGCAGTTAACTGTTACTCCTTTATCGCCCCAGTCGTGAGCTAGACTCATTGTTAATTGTTTAATTCCACCTCGACTAGCCCCATAAGGCGCCAGCCCTGCATATCCAGCGACCGAAGTAACAGAACCTATGTTTACAATTCTACCGTAGGCACGGTCAGTCATCCCTTTGGCAATTTCTTTTGCAAGAAAGAAAGCCCCTTTGAGATTGGTGTCGACAACGGTTTCCCAATCTTCCCAAGTTACTTCGAGAGCCGGCTTTCTAATATTACACCCTGCATTATTGATTAAAATGTCGATTGGGCCTAGTTCAGTTTCTGCCTTTTGTGCTGCTTCAATTATACTTTGTTCTTCTAGGACATCCATTTTAAGTGGAATACATTTTTTTCCTATAGCTCGAATCTCATTACATGTACCATCTAGTGATTCAAGAGTTCTACTAGTTATGGCAATATCGGCGCCTGCTTTGGCTAAAGCGTTGGCAAATTGTTTGCCTAGGCCCCTACTTGCTCCACTTATGAATGCTTTTTTTCCTTCAAGGTTAAACATTTTAAATTATGTATTTATAAAATTAGAGTTCATTGTCAGGTTTTAAAATGACTTTTAGCATATCTTCACTAGAATTATAAAGTTTAGAAAACCATTCAGCGCCAGAGGATAAAGGAGCTATAGAACTGATTAGTTCTCTAACTTTAATTTCTCCCTTTGAGATCAGATTTAAAGCCTCCTCATATTCTCCGTTAGAGCTGCATGAGCCATATAAAGTCAATTCTCTGGTGACAACTGATTGTAANGGAAAATCAGTTTTTGCTTCAATATTTCCTATTAAGCCTANGCTTCCTCCCTTTCGTGTGCTTTCTATCGCAAGATTTAGNGTAGGAGTCANTCCAACTACTTCGAGAGCAATGTCTGCTCCTCCACCTGTAATTTCATGAATAGATGAGACAGTATTTTCGTTACTTAAGAGTCCTTCATTTGCGCCTAGGTCTTTGGCTTTTTTAATTTTTTTTTCATCTAAATCAACGGCAATTATATTAGAAGCGCCCCTCAATTTTAGTGCTTGAATTACTAGAAGCCCGATCATTCCAGCGCCAATAACAACTGCCGATTTTGATTTAACTGTAGGTATTCGGCTCACCCCATGCAGCGCGATTGAAACAGGTTCTACAAATGCGGCTTCTTCAAAAGGTACATTGTCGGGTAATCTGTAGAGGATTCTTGCTGGGATGGAAACAAATTCTGCAAAGGCGCCNTGCTGACGGTATGTGCCAGGTGATACACCGATAACTCTTCGGTCTTCACAAAGGTTAACTTGTTGCAAATCACAAAACTTACACTCTCCACAATAAATAGTTGAGTCAAACGTGACTCTATCTCCAGGTTTCCAATTAGAGACATTTGAGCCAATTGATTCGACTGTTCCAGCAGCTTCATGNCCCATAATAATTGGAGGAATTCTTCGCCCNCTGCTGCCATCCATGCCATGGACATCACTGCCACATATTCCGCATGAGTTTACTCTTATAAGAACATCATTATCACCNAAATCGGGATCAGGAACATCTATGTATGAAAAATTATTATAAGATTCGAGTGATAGCGCTTTCATTACGTAAGTGGTATATTTTACCGAATTTTAACTTTTGATAAATAAATTGAGGACTTCCCTTCATGACTACTGTAGTAACTTATCCATAAAACTTTTTTATGCCATACTAACCCTGCGTAGCTAGTGTCACCACCACTTGGAAGTTTTAAGGCGGGTTCATACTTCGCAGTATTAGTATTAATCCATCCTAGTTCTGTCCAATTAGTGTTACCGTATCTTCTTACGCAAGCAATGATAGTATCTGGATCAATCTGAATCATTGCAGGTCCACCAATTCTAATGTTTAGCCGTCTCCACTCCCAGTCTTTGTATGGAGGGGAGGCTTTCCCGAGTAATGCATGACCTGCTTCGTTAGATGATGTGTTATCTCTTCTTAATAACATGTGAGCTGTATTCTCTGAGTCAAACAGCATTGCATGTTCATTGCTTTTATCATTGGGGGGGCGTAAGTGATCTACTAATTGAGTGTAATCAATCCCATTAGTGGTTGTGTATAGCCTAGTCATGTCATTATGTCCCCAACGATAGCCTAGAGCGTAGCCTTTTGAATTATGCCAAGTTGTCTGCCATAACCAGAAATTTTTATCAGCAATTTTATTTTCATTTGACCAATCTATTCCATTGCTAGAAAGGAATGTTATTGATGTATTGTTTCTGATAGAGTCAGAGTCATTATCTACTCTATATTCACATGAATTAAGCAAGAGGTTGTTGTCAGGAGTGACCGAAAGTTTTGCATCTCTTAGATCTACTTTCTCTTTTGCTAATAAAGCAACGGACTGCCAAGCTTTGCCTTCATTAGACCTTATGACGCGTATTCTTCCGTAATCACCTGAGCCCGCATGTCCGTTACCTTCCCGAAAAGCGCAGTACCATTTGCCTTTGTAATATTCTAGGTCAGTAAAGGCATTATGAGGCGCCTTGTCCCATATTTTAACNGTTTCGATGATCGAGATCTCTTTACTGAAAATAATTTCACATGATGAAAATTTACTAATTATTAAAAATAAAGTTAGGAATGTTTTTTGTTTTACCATTTGTATGAAATTGTACTTCTAAGAAGAATATATAATTATTGGTATTTCTTATTAAATTGCGAGAATTCAATTTCTAATAATTAAAAATGAGTTGATTAACTGATTAAAGTTCTCGATTTCAGCATTTATGTGTGGAAAAAATAAATAATGTCAAAGTACACTCCAGATAAAGACAGATATGATGGACGTATGCCGTATCGTAAATGTGGTCAGTGGGGATTAAAGTTGCCATCAATAACATTAGGATTTTGGCACAATTTTGGAGGGTCTCAAGTAACCTCGCTTCAANAAGAGATCGTATATACTGCATTTGATAGGGGAATAACTCATTTTGATTTAGCTAATAATTATGGTCCTCCTTATGGTGCTGCTGAAAAAAATGCAGGAGTAATTCTGAAAGATCTTCCCAGGCATGAGATTGTTGTATCATCAAAGGCTGGCTATGACATGTGGCCAGGACCCTATGGTGAATGGGGCTCTCGGAAATATTTAATAAATAGTCTAGAACAATCACTTAATCGGTTAGATATGGATTATGTTGATATTTTNTATAGTCACCGNTTTGACCCCGAAACACCCATGGAGGAAACTCTATCTGCTCTTAATTCAGCGGTCGCTCAAGGNAAGGCTCTTTACGCGGGTATAAGTAGTTACAATAGCGAGCAGACCATACAAGCCTCTAACATATGTAAGGAAAATGGTTGGGCTCCTATTATTATTCATCAACCTAATTATTCAATGTTCAATAGGTGGATAGAAAAGAGTTTGCTGGAATCAGTTGGAAATTTAGGAATTGGTATTATTGCATTTTGTCCACTCTATCAAGGCCTTTTAACTAATAAGTACTTGAATGAAATTCCTGCTTCATCTAGGGCCGCAAATACTAGCGGTTTAATTCGTGAATCTGAATTATCTGAACCTGTTTTANAATGTATTCAAAGCCTCAATGANTTAGCAATGGATAGGGGACAGTCTCTTGCTCAGATGGCATTGTCATGGGTTTTGAGAGACCGAAGAGTNACCTCTGCTTTAATCGGTGCTAGTTCACCAGAGCAAGTTATTGAGAATTCAAAATGTGTAGAAAATTCTATTTTCTCAGATGATGAACAGCAGGCAATAGACGATCTTCTTTCACAAATTAATCTGCCGAAATCATTATGGGCAGGCGAATAGCTCAAACATCAGGTTGTAGAGTTTACAACTGACTCACATCGCTCACATAAATTGTCAACATGGTTGCTAGGTAATAGNCTCCAACACCGTGGGCATTTGGGATGTGATGATTTGATTGTTTTAGCACTTAAATCCTGATTTCCCTTGATTGTGTTTAGTTCACTAATCATGAAAAATTCATGAACGTCTTCATTGTCACTTAAGATATCTAGTGGTTCTTTATCATCATTATTCAGAAAAAGTTCTACTGACGCTTCATAGTTGGACCTGACTAATTTTTCTTGTCTCAGTGGCTCAATAGACTGTTGGATGATATTTCTGTATTTTAGTAATATATCCATATCACTTGAAATCTTCCCTGGTGAAAAGTCAGGGTCAGGTTTTGGGAAGGTTTCGCAGTGGATGTCTCCAGATTNGTTGCCAGCATGTTCCCATGTTTCATCAGCGGTAAAGCTTAGTATAGGGGCTAGTAATTTACAGAGGTCAGTTAAGACAATGTTCATGCAAGTTTGAGTTGATCTTCTTTTTTTAGAATCTTTATGGTCGCAATACAATCTATCTTTAGTTATATCTATATAAATGCTGCTAAGGTCGTTAGTGCAGAAGTTATTGATGGAGTTGAAAACTTTTCTNAATTCATAACTTTTATATCCCTCTAANCATTCTTCAGTTGTTTTGTGTAAGCGTTCTAAAATCCANTTATCAATGAACGTTANGTTTTTATGATCAACTTGATTTTCTGTACAATCGAAGTCATGAAGGTTTCCGAGTAAAATCCTAAGGGTATTACGAATTCTTCTGTAGGTATCAGCAGTTTGTTTGAATAAACCTTCTCCAAAAGGAACCTCAGTTTCCCAATCAACACTGGCTACCCATAATCGTAATATATCAGCACCAAACTTTGATATGAAATGGTCAGCCTCCATTGGTTTGNNCTTCTTCTTTTTCTTCTGATCATTATTTGATTGGTCTGATTTGGAAACTTTTTTCCCTGTATCTTGATCCACAACAAAGCCGTGTGTTAGTACCGACTTGTAGGGGGCTGTTCCCTTTGTGACCATGCTTATCATTAGGGAGCTTTGAAACCATCCTCTNTGTTGATCCGTGGCCTCAAGGTAAAGATCAGCAGGCGAATGTAATTGAGGGTGTTTGTCACAGACGGCAATGTGGCTNGTTCCTGAATCGATCCATACATCAAGTGTATCGCCGCAGCGAGTACAGTCACTGTTAAGGCCTAATTTTTCTGTCCACCAAGAATCACTTTTCTCAAACCATATATTTGAGCCTTCCTGTTCTATGATATCAGCTACTTGTTTTGCTGTTTCAGAATTAATGAGTGGAGCCCCTGAGCCATCATAAAATATTGGCAGAGGGACACCCCAAGTTCTTTGTCTNGAGATGCACCAGTCGGGNCTAGCTTCAACTGTTCCATAAATTCTGTTGCGGTTTTTTGAGGGTAACCAGTCGACTTTATCGATTTCTTTTAATGCCTCTTCTCTAAATGATTCAATAGAAATGAAAAACTGAGGTACAGCTCTGAATATTATTGGAGTCTTTGATCTCCAGCAATGAGGGTAAGAGTGGGTATACTCTTCTTGCCCAACNATAGCATTTTGTTTTTCAAGTATTTGTATAATATGATCATTAGATTTTAGGACGTGCTTGCCTACAAGATCGCTTATCCCAACTTCTTCTGTATAATTACCCAAATCATCAACTGGTGATAAGACATCTAATCCAGCAGCCTTACCTGCCAGATAATCATCACCTCCATGNCCAGGTGCAATGTGGACAGCACCTGTTCCCGTTTCAGTTGTCACAAAATCCCCAAATATAACAGGTGAATGTCTATCTAAAAAAGGATGAGCAGTGTAACAATCTTTGAAATCATNCCCTTTTAAAGTACTAACTGTTTGTGTTAGTTTGAATTCTGTTTTTTCCTCAAATTTTTCAACTAGGTCTTTGGCGATTATTAGCCTTTGAGTGCTATTATCATTATCAGTAAATTCTCCATCGATATAATCAAACTTTTGGTTAAGGGCTATTGCTAAGTTGGCAGGAAGTGTCCATGGGGTTGTTGTCCATATTACTAAGGAAGATTTTTTAGCAAGCTCTCCTGATAGAATTTGAAATTTAACAAATACCGCTGTGTCGGTTACATCTTTGTATTCAACTTCGGCCTCAGCAAGCGCAGTTTGTGCGCCGAAGCTCCATTGTACTGGTTTTTTACTCGAGTAAACTAGATCTTGTTCAATAAATTTAGAAAAAGCTCTGATGATGTCTGCTTCATATTTAGGCTCAAGGGTCAGGTATGGTGTATCCCATGCTGCAAGGACCCCTAATCTCTTAAATGATTCACGTTGAATATCAATAAAGTNGCGAGCAAAGGATTCACATCGTCTTCTGATTTCAGCGGCATCCAAACCTTGTGCCTTTTCAACTACCTTATACTCAATTGGAAGACCATGGCAGTCCCAACCTGGTATGAAAGGTGTGACATACCCAGACATGGATTTTGATTTAATGACTAGGTCTTTTAGTAATTTATTTAGAGCTGTTCCCATATGGACGTCACCGTTCGCAAAAGGAGGGCCGTCATGGAGTATAAATTTTGGTCCACGATCTGATTCTCTANTTTTGATAATCTTTTCGTATAAGTTAATGGAATCCCATTTTTTTAGTCGTAATGGTTCGCTGTCAACTAGACTTGCTCTCATTGGAAAATCCGTATGAGGAAGGTTTAGAGTGTCTTTATAATTGGGTCCCTTGTCGGCCATAGCATGTTTAGAGCGCAGACCTTAGCACTTGAGAAATTAGGGGTCAATTTCTTCAAGATTATTTCACTTTGATAGTGACTGCCTCTGGGGTAAGTTAGCCAACCTTAAATAAAAAATCACGCAGAAATATGGANAAAATGACCAAGATTATACTCGCTTCGGCCATAGGAATTACCCTTATAGGTGTTGTTTTTATAATGGGTTTGGTAATGAAGTTATCCACGGCAACAACCGAAAATTCCAATCTTGTTAAGCAGATTACTGATCAGAACAGTTCAATTAAGGATAATAANGCAGAAGTTGAAAAGCAGATGAATGCTGCATTAAATAAGCAAAAAATAGAGAATGACCTCAGAATAGACCAGCTTCGAAAAGAGATGAAAACCGCATCAGATTCTGCAGCAGCTGATCTTGAGGCAGTAAAAGCTGAAAGGGCTCAGTTGACTGAAACTATCGCTGAAAAGTTGAAAAAGAAAGAGGATGAATTAACTCCATTGCAGAAAAAAATCAGAGAAGCCCCAGCAATTGCTAAGGTTGTAGCTGTGAAAGAGGCATTAGGATTTGTTGTAATAGATGCAGGTTCAGCGAAAGGAATTGAAAAAGGTTCAAGATTTAATATAAGGCGTGATAAATTTATTGTCGCTGAAGTAGAGATTGATGAGGTTGTTGATTCATCTAATTCAATTGGTAATATCGATATAGATAAAAAGCCACCTGGTATAAATATTCGCGAAGGAGACGAAATTATTGGGTATCCAGTTTTCTAAGTTTATATATTTTAGTTAGGGTAGAGTATCAGTTATAGCTTCGAGCATAAGATTTATGCTTTCAGAAGTTTCATCTCCCATGTTAGAAATTCTAAACGTGGTGCCTTTAATTTTTCCATAGCCACCGTTAATAATTAAAGAGTGCTTTTCTCTCATTCTCTTTATCCATGCTGGCACATCAATATTCTTATTATTAGCAACACACGTAAGAGATTTTGACCTATAACCATCCGGAGCAAAATGTTCAAAACCATGATCATTTACCCAGTTGTGTACGATNTTATTGAGTAGTTGATGTCTTTCGTATCTAGCTTCTAGGCCTTCATTGAAAATTTTATTTAATTGGTGCTGNAAACCATATAATAAAGAAATACATGGAGTGCTTGGCGTCATCATTTTCTGCCAATTTTTGTGGAATTCTAAAAAATCAAAGTAGTAGCCCCTATTGGGAATGGTTTCAGCCTTCTTTAAGGCTTTTTCTGAAACTGTAAAAAGGGCCAAGCCTGGAGGTAAAGCTANAGCCTTTTGACTGCCTGTTAGAACAACATCTATTTTATAGTCTTCTGTATTAATAGGCGNAGCTGAGAATGAAGATACTGTATCAACGATAAGTAAAACGTCTTCATATTTATTAACAATCTCAGAAATTTCTTTCAGAGGGTTCATTACACCTGTAGAGGTTTCATTATGAATTAAAGTAACAACATCAAATTCATTATTAGACAATTTTTTGTCTAACTCTTCCGGACATATCGGTGAGCCCCACTCTGCGGAAAGAGATTCAGCATCCAGTCCACATCTTTTGGATACATCAAACCATTTGTCGGAGAAGGCCCCATTACAGCAATTTAGAACTTTCTTAGTTGTTAGATTTTTGATTGAGGCCTCCATGATTCCCCAAGCAGAGGAAGTGCTCAGGTATACTGGTCCAGAAGTTCCAAATATTTTTTGTAGTTTTGGATGAATATCCTCGTATAAATTAACAAAATCGCTCCCTCTATGGCCTATCATGGCAGTTGACATTGCTTGGTAAGTGTCTTCTGAAACGTTAATTGGGCCAGGATTATATAATTTTATAGGGTTCATTTATTAATGGATGATGTTTTTTGTACTAGAGTTCGTCTAAACTCGCATTCTTTCAAGTTTGAGTTAACCAAATTACAACGTCAAATTGCTTTAATATGGCTTTTAAATTGTTAATAGATTAGCGTTTAATTCAGTCGGTTCTCAAAACTAAGAAAAAGTATTATTTTTATGGATTTTAGTTTTAATTTCTTGTTTGAAAAGGAATTGAAACTATAAATATTATAAATATCTATATTAATTAATCTACCTAGAAGGAGATGATTGACTAGATATTCAATAAAATTCGTTACAAGCACAGAGTAAATTCTCAAAATAGATAATTAATATGGCTAATGAAGAATCACCTGAATTAATGACAGTTAAGGAAACTGCAGAGTATTTAAGAATACCATTACCTACAGTATATTATCTAGTTCAAAGAGGGCAATTGCCTGCAATCCAAATAGGTGGGCGATGGAGAATTAAAAGGAGCTTACTTGATACAGAGGTTTTGAAAAAAGATGAAGGAGGTCAGCCCACTGTATTAGTGATTGACGACGATCCCGCCTTACAAACACTCTTTAAGCAATTCTTAAAAAAAGCAGGATTTGGAAGAGTCGTCGTTGGTTCTGGAGCCGAAGCTATTTCGTTCGCTGAGAAGCAAGAATTTGATCTTGTGTTCCTTGATTTGAAGCTTCCTGACATATCGGGAGATGAGCTTTATGTAAAGTTGAAATCAATTCACCCAGAGCTTCCTATTGTTATAATTACAGGTTATCCAGATAGTGAAATTCTTAGCAAAATTCTTGCTATCGGCCCGGTAACAGTTATCAAAAAGCCAATCGAATTTGAGCAGCTAAATAGAACGGTAAAAATTTTAGGACATAAGGGCACTAACCAAGAGGTTGTAACTTAAGAATTAATTTCAATTCTTTATGCCGTGATTCAATATCTTTATTTCTGAATTATTTTAATAAGTATAAAGTTTCATTAGTTCATTTTATTTCATGGAATTTGGAGATCTTAGAGGCATTCTTCATTACGTTCCTCAGTTTAGAAATAAACTCTTTGTTATTAAACTGGATGGCGAAGTCGTTCATTCGGATAACATGTCTAATATTGTTTTAGATCTTGCTGTTTTATATTCTCTTAAAGTTAATTATATTATAGTTCATGATACACTAAAATGTGAACGAACCGACCAAGAAGGGGTAGGTCATGAACAAAGGCCAATAACCAGTGAACAGTTAGACTATCATTTGAATGAAAGTTCTAAAGTGACAAACATTTTAATGAGGGAGTTGACGGCGGTCGGATTAAAAGTAGCGACAGCCAATTCTGTTATCGCTAGATCAAGAGGGGTCATTAATGGTATTGATTACCCTAATGATGGTAAGGTTGAAAAAGTTGATGATATTGGGTTAATGGATCTTATAGATAAGGGAATAATTCCAATTCTCCCGTCCATTGCTTTTGATAAAAAAGGTAAGAATTACCTCCTTAATTCAGATGATTTAGCCTTTTCCGTAGGTCTTGCAACAACTTGTTCAAAAGTCATTTTTCTTACCGCTTCTGATATAATAAATTCTGTCAGAGGTAATGAATTCACAGTTTCTGAAGCCAATAACTTTGCTCAAGAACAAGTTGTTGTATCTAAAAGGTTATCTAAGATTCTTCTAGATTCAGCAAAGGTGTGTAGTGAAGCTGTTGATAGAGTGCATATTCTTAATGGCTTAAGGGACTATGCAATACTGGCTGAGCTTTTCAGCAATGAGGGAGTTGGAATAATGATCCATCGAGATCCTTATGGTATGATTAGATCTGCAGACATCCGTGATGTTTCGGAAGTGTTTTCAATTATCCAGTCAGCAATTATCGATGATGAATTATTACCAAGAAGCAGTCTAGATATAGTATCTAAGATTGAAGATTTTTATGTTTTAGAGATCGACGAAAATATTGTTGGAACGGTGGCAATTCATTCTACAAAGGATGTTGCGGAAATGGCGTGTCTTTTTGTTAAGAAATCACACAAAGGTGTTGGCTATGGATGCAGATTGGTTAAGCATATTCTTAAGATAGCTCAGGAAAGAAAAGTAAAAAAAATCTATGCTTTATCAACACAGGCTTCAGGATTCTTTGAATCTCTGGGTTGGAATGAAGGTCAAATAAATGATGTACCTAAAGCTAGGAGGGAAGAACTTCTAAATAGTGGGAGAAACTCTAAGATCTTTTATAGATATGTGTAATCAAGACTTTGAGTCTGAGTCCTGATCTTTCTTTATTGCTTCTTCTTCAGCTGATTCAAGAGAGTGTTTAAATTCATTTTGAGCTTTTTTAAATTCGCCTGATGCCCGACCAATTCCTTTCGCTAATTCAGGAAGTTTCTTCGCTCCGAATAGCAGAAGAACGATAACTCCGATTCCGATTATTTCCGGACCGCCCAAAGCAAATCCAATTAAAATTGATGAATTCATAAAAACTTTTATTCTTTGTTGTCTGTTGTTTCTTCTCCTGATGCCTTTTTAGCATCTTTCATTTCTTTTTCGGATTCCAGCCGACCCTTTTTAAGTTCACCAGTGGCTTGACCAATACTCTTTGCAAGTTTGGGTATTCTCTTTGCTCCAAAAAGAAGAAGTATAAGAACAAGAACAATTATTACTTCCGGACCACCTAGGGTAAAAGCTAGTAAATTAAAGTTTATCATTTTTTTTAATTTAGAGGTTTTTATAGCTACGTGCAAAAAGAAAGTTAATTTCCTTTCTAATGTAAAATGGAGTATAAATAGTATGTTTGAATTCAATATTGTTTGATATTTTGACGTGGAAAAGAAAATGCTACCAATCTATGACGTTGAGAGGGACATTGTTCGAGCTCTTTTAGATAGTAAAAATAAGGGGCGTTTAATTATCGAGGCGCCTACTGGTTCGGGAAAATCTACCCAACTTCCACAAATTTTAATCAAGAAAAATATAATCCCTTCCGGAGAAATTGTAATACTTCAGCCGAGGAAAGTTGCTGCTAGGATGCTAGCAAAAAGAGTGGCTGAAGAGGTTGGTTGTAAATTAGGCGATGATGTGGGGTATCAGGTAAGGTTTGAAAAAGCAGTTTCTAAAAAAACAAAAATTAGATTTGTTACTGAAGGTATATTGTTAAGGCAATTTCTTTTAGATCCTACACTTTCAAGTGTAGGGGCAATCGTTTTTGATGAATTCCATGAGAGACATCTCCAGTCGGACGTGATACTTGCACTAGCATTAGAATTACAAAATAAAAACCGTAGTGATCTAAAGCTGATAGTAATGTCAGCTACTTTGAGTACGTCTCGAATTGCTAAGTATTTATATCCGTGTTCGATAGTAAAGTGTTCGGGGCGGACTTTTCCAGTTGAGATAAAATACATAAATGTGAATCTTAAGGTTAAACCAATATGGGATGTGATTGCCGACGTCATGAAGAAAGAGGTCGTAAAAAGTGACTTGAGTGGTGATATTTTAGTTTTTGTTCACGGTGCTCATGAAATACGCAAAACTATTGAAAAGTTAAGGCCAATAAAACATTTTAAAGATGCTCTATTAATTCCTCTTTATGGTGACCTAAGTCATAGGCAACAAGAAATAGCACTTGAGCCAAGTGATAAAAGAAAAATTATAATTTCAACTAACATAGCCGAGACTTCTATAACTATTGACGGGGTTGAAATTGTTGTTGATTCAGGTTTGGCGCGGATGGCTTCTTATGATCGAGTAAGAGGGATTAATACACTGTTAGTTGATAAGATTCCAGAATCTTCAGCAGACCAACGTGCTGGAAGAGCGGGCAGAACGTCTCCTGGGAAATGTTTTAGGATGTGGTCCGAGGCTGATCATTCAATGAGACCTAAGGAGTTACTCCCAGAGATTCTAAGGCTTGATTTATCTGAAATTTTATTAACCTTATTTGCATCTGGAGTTACTGATGTTGAAAGTTTGGAATGGCTTGATTTACCAAATAAAAGTGGGATCGATAGGGCAAAAAATATATTGGTTTCAATGAAGGCCATTGATATTAAAACTGGTAAAATAACGNATGTAGGTAAAAAGATGGCATCCTATCCAGTGCACCCTCGATTTTCTAGGATGATAATTGAAGCTGATTCAAGGAAGTGCCTCCAAGAGGTTGTCCTATGTATTGCCCTTAGTCAGGGGCGAGAAATTTTCACAAAAAAAATTCAGCTTAATAAATGTGAGTTTTCAAATAAAAATGATATTTCGGACTTTCAACCAATCATGAGAGCCTGGTTGTATGCATATAGANCAAATTTTGACCTTAAAAAGTGTCAAGCATATGAACTGAATGCAAAAGTTTCCAGAGAGTCTTACCTAATTGCTAAGAGTTTACTTAATGTGGCTGGACACAGTGAACATAATTTTAAGGATTTAAGGCCTGATGTGTCTGGTGAAAATTTAGCCAAAGTATTTTTAGTTGGATTTTACGATAATTTATTTAGAAAACTTTCCAAATCAACAATGTCGTGTGAGTTGGTTGGTGGGCGTAAAGGAAAGCTTGTTAAGGGCAGTTTAGCTTCAGATTCGAATGTATCCGTTGCTGCTGAAGTGAATGAAATAGAAGGTAAAGAAGTTTCTATTATTATTTCTAAGGCAACAGCTATCAAAATTGATTGGATAAAAGAAATTTTTAAAGATCAGCTGAAAGAGGTAGAGGAAAGTCGTTTTGATAAGGGTGCTAGAAGAGTTGTTACTGATACTACGTTGAAGTTTTTGGACTTAATTCTAGAGAGGAGACCGTGTAGCCAGGTGTCGCTTTCTTCTGCATCTAAGATTCTTACAAGAGAAATAATAAATGGTAACTTAAGAATTAAGGGATGGGGGGATAAATGTGACAAATGGATATTGCGAATGAACTTCGTGTCTAAGAATTATCCGGAATATGATATACCCGAATTTTCTGAAAATGATAAGGGTTTAGTGATAGCGGATTTTTGTGATGGAGCTGTAAGTTATAAGGAAATCAAAGATAAACCTGTTNTGCCATTTTTACTTAAATGGCTTTCTAAAGTACAAGAAGAAACGGTAAAGAGATTAGCGCCTGAGAGGATTAAATTATTGAATGGTAAGGAAGTGGCTATTATTTATGAATCTTCAGGGCCAAAAATTTCAATTATTTTACAGAGGCTTTATGACGTTAATCAGACGCCCTCATTGTGTGAGGGGAGAGTGCCATTAAAAGTGGAGATTCTTGGACCTAATCATAGGCCGGTTCAGACAACAACTGATTTACAAGGTTTTTGGATAGAAAGTTATCCAAATATAAAAAAACAACTTAAAGGAAGGTATCCAAAGCACGAATGGCGTTGATGGCATTGGCTCTTGCGTGTAATACTGAATTGGTTGAATCTAGANAAAAATGATCAATGACTTTTTATTTCTAATACTCGGGCTAGTTGGATTGTATTTTGGTGCTGAGTGGTTGGTTGGCGGAAGTTCAAAGTTAGCTTTAAAAATCGGGGTTTCTCCTTTGGTTATAGGTCTTACTGTGGTGGCATTAGGTACTAGTGCGCCTGAACTCGCAGTCTGCCTTCGGTTAAATATTGAAGGATGTCCTGACGCGGCTATTGGGAATATAGTTGGTTCAAATATATGTAATATCTTACTAATACTTGGTTTTAGTAGTTTAATTCGCCCTCTCCAAATACATAGACAGATTATCAGAAAAGAGATACCAATCTTGCTGGTAGTTTCTGTAGCTTTAATAGTTATGTTAATGAATCAAGAGGTTGCAAGATGGGAGGCTTTTCTTTTATGTTTAGGAATTATTATTTATATCCTATCAAGTTTTAAAGGATCCAACATAGCTCCAGTCAACGAAGAATGCGTAAAAGACTTTGAAGAGGATGTTACTTTAAAGAAAGAGAACGGAAATACAATTACCCTCATTTTATTGCTCATTGCAGGTCTTTCATTACTTGTTTTAGGTGCTTCTTTTTTTGAGAAAGGGGGCATAGGTTTAGCCAAAGCATTCGGAGTAAGTGAAGCAGTAATCGGATTAACTTTATTAGCCTTCGGCACGTCGTTGCCAGAACTGGCAACTTCAATTGTTGCTTGCGTTAAAAAAGAAGGTGATATAATTGCCGGTAACGCAATTGGATCTTCGATTTTTAATGTACTGGCTATTCTTGGAATTACAGCACTGTACAAACCAATAACTATTTCAGGTATTAGTTTTTTAGATTATGCGTTTATGTTGGGATCTGTCGTCCTGTGTGGTTTGTTTATCTTCAAACAATTGAGAATTGGTAGGATAAAAGGCTTTGTCTTTATTGTTATCTATGGTTTGTATATAACAATAATTTTAAATAGATAAAAGTTATTCACTTTTGAGCAATTTAAGAATTGAGCTTGTAGGAATACATGACTTAACAACCATCTGAAGATTTCGTTCAATTCCTTCTACCTTATTATAATAAATAGAGTTAGTAGCCGCTACAACTCCAATTACTGAGCCTGTATTGTCGAAGACAGGTGAGCCGCTCGAACCTTTTGCAAAGTCAGCAGTAATTGCAATGCGGTTAGAGCCCTTTTCTTTTCCGCCTCTTTGTAGGTAATATCTTGAGACGATGCCTCTTGAAACAGTGTAAAATCGTCCCTCAGGATGGCTGATAACGGTAACGTCTGATCCAACAGCGACATTTGCTCTTAAGGAAACGGGTTTGAAGTCAGATCCGATTAATTTGACTATTGCTAGGTCATCTTTTTGTGATGATGCAACTACCTTTTCAATAGGGTAAAGTTGTCCATTCACTGTTAACGCTCCAAATGCTCCAGCTTTATCATTTTTCATAACGTGATAATTAGTAACGGCTAGTCCGTCTTCAGTAATGATAAATCCACCAGCAATATTGCCATGCCAATTATCACATTTATCACATTTATAAATGTTACCCAAACATAATACACCCTCTTTATTAAGGCTGTATATCTCCGATGGATTTATTTCATCTTTATTAGGTTTTGGTAATGCAACCTTGATAGAGTTTTGAGAACTTAGTTGATCAGCAATCTCATTTGTATTTGATGTTTTATTCTGGTCTCTAAGTTTGCCGAGTTTTTTTTCAAACAGCATTTTGATATAAATATCATGAATAGGCTTGGCTTGATCCTTGCACAATGCATAGTTGGAAAATTGAACTAATAATATAGAGATGATAGAAANTGATTTGAGTATATTATTTTTTATCATTTTGAAATTTTAATTTTTTAAGAAGTTCAGCTGTNTNTGTCCATGTGCTTTCGTCTTTGCTGAACTTAATGTAAATCTCTAATGCTTTGATTGCCGATTCAATTTCACCAATCTTATGCAGAGCAATCCCTCTAGGCCTATAATAGTTATAGTAAGTTGGATATTCTGCCACCGCTTTTCCTGACCACTTTGCTAAAACTTTCCAATTTTCGTTGTGTTCGGCTTCCATTATTCTTAAAGAGTAACTATCTCGTTCAGATTTGATCTGTCCATCAATTGAGGAAAACCAATTTTTTGGAATTTTATTATTAGTTGTATTTAGCTCATCATATCTATAAATAAAACGAATAAGCTGGAAATCTAAGTTTCTGACTGCCTTTGGTAAATATTGATTCATCAAATTAGCCGAAACAGATATAGCATCATTAAGCTTTCCCTTCATTCCAGCAAAAGCTAAAGCTGGGACAGAAACATCAATGAATTCAGAGGAAAATAATTTTTCATNACTTAATGAATTTAATTTATTCTTCAAATCTGGAATCATATTTCTTGCCATAAAATAACCAATCGTCGTTGATAATCTGATGTCTTCAAGGATTGGNTGTTCTAGTGTTTTCCATCTTTCATCAATATTTACAATCTTGCCATCCCTAATGTCTGCTGATTGAGTCATGGTAATGACCATTGCAGCATGAGTATGTGGTGATGTTTTTATATCATCATATTTCTCAAAAACTTTAAATAGTCGTTCTCGCAGAATTAAATCATCAGTGTCAATTATGGACGGAGTCGAAAATACACTGAATGATTTTTCAAGGTCATTAATATTGCTCTCTAATAGTGTCTCTACAAGCGCGAATGAGAAGTCTACCTGATTGCTGTCTCTTGGCATGATTTCAGCTAGGTCAAACCAAAATCTTGGGGATGATTCGACAGTGTTCTTATTTAAACTTCTTTTTGCAAGCCATTCATATCCATTCTTTTCGGATAGTGTTTTTAAATTCAGTTCTTTTCTATAGTCGGCTGAAGAGAATATATTATCACTATCAATATTTTTTATGTGTTTAATAGCAAGTGTTCTCATTTTTTTTGCAAATGCTATATTTCCTTTGGAGCGTTCCAAAGATTGGCTTAAAGCTTTTGAAATAATTTCTTTACGCCGTTCAAGTGTGGGGGGTGTCTTCCAATTTTTTGAGTCGAGTGTTATTTCTTTAGCAAGATCAATGTCGCCCAACTCCAATGATCGTTCGAATATCTTAGCCAAAACTCCAAAGCTTGAAGAAGAATCCATGCTATTGGTTACATCTTTATAACACTNTTTTAGAGATTCTGACGAATCGAGATCGGTATCAGCATAACGCCCATAAATCTGAATTAGGCTTTGTATCCTAGGGGCAGTTCTGTCCATTAACGGATGCGTTATTGCAAAAATTATGTCTCTCTTTTGTCCCCGACTCAGCGCATCTTCCATAGATAGCAAAAGTATATTTTGTGAGAGTCGTAATGGAAAACGCTCATCATTAATAACGGAACGAAGCATCTTTCTAGCAGAGGAGTNCCTAAATGTACTNGAATAAATCTCCGAGAAAGCTTGTTGAAAAGATTGTTCTCGAATTCTCCTGGGAAAATTTTGAGATTGAGCAACTAGCAATCTTAATTTTAATGCTTCTTCTTGAGAAAATTTAACTTGTGAAGGGTTAAAGATAAGGTCTTCAATATTTTCATTTAATAACCGATCATCATTGAGTCCGTCTTGTAATGAAAAGTTCAAAAACGTTGGGCTATGTTTCTTTCCCCATTCAATGAANGCATTTGNAAGCTCTTCATTATTTGCTATTCCTCTGTCAAGTTCCTTTAGTCTTGATGTAAAAACTTGCAATGAATTTTTGTCTTTNAAGATCTCAGTATTCTGAGTTTCAGTAATGAGTAAATCCTTCTCTTTTTTATAGGATTCGTTTTTTCTAAATAATTGTGAAAGGTAGAGGACTGTTTGAGCGCGATTGTTGAGTTTTTTTTCTGATGNTAGCAATTTGCTTAAGGCTTTNTCAGGGCCACTANTATCTTTATTTTCGTTGATAGAAATGTGCGCCCAAAGTCTAACTATTGTTTCAGTTACTTCGTCAGGAGTTTTATCATTTTNCAGGAATTCCCTAATTNTAACGATTGCTTCGTCATGACTTTTAATAGACGAGTAGCTAATAGATTTATAAAGTTTAGCTCTTCTGTTGAATTGATTTTCGTTATTTGAAATTGGTGCGCATATAGATAAAATGAGATTATGAATTTCTTCTTCTTTGTTAGCTATAATTTGTGGAAGTAGAAAGCATAATGCAGGTCCTGACTCATTAAGAAGAGAAGGTGACCAACGTAGACCATGAAGCAGAAGGTCAAGCGTAGTAAGAAATTCTACTTTATTGTTTTTTTCTATGTNCTTACTAAGTAGGTTGCTGAATTCTAATCTTTTATTTATGTCGGGAATNCGAATTTGATTTAAGTTTTTGTCAGCAATATTTTTTTTCCTAAAAGCTAACCAATTTGACCACCACTTATCTGAATTGGTCCAATATTTCTTTAGGTCTCCATTGTCATTATTTAGNAGTAATAACTCCTCTAAAATGTCATTCGATGTATATAACTCTCTTTTTATTTTTGGTATTATTCGAGTTTCTTCGATTTTTTTGTTTGCTTCGTCGATATTATTTAATTCAAGAAGTATGAAAATTGACCTTATTCGTAAGTCTATGTATTGCGGGAATTCTATAATTTGNTGATTGTTTACTTGATACAGTTTTAAAGCTTNATCAAAATTTTCNGNNAACTCGGCTATTAATCCGAGTTCNCTTAGGCATGTGAAATAAACTTCTGCGGTGAGNTTGTCTCTTTTCAGGATCTCCCTGATAATCTGCTCTTGTTTATCANTTTCACCTTTTCTACCGTAATGTCTCGCCGCTAAAAAGCGTCCTTCAATATTAAAAGTGTTATCAGGGGGTAAAAGACTGCAAGCATTTATTAGTGAAGGGAAAAAAGGTTTTTTAATTAACTTGTTTTCAGAGTTCCTCTCATGCATTTCAACAATTGCTGCTAACTTCCAAAGTCTTTCTGCATATGTTTCACTTTCAGGGAATTTTATTAAAAAAACAACTGAATGAAGAATGAATGCGTCAATGCTTTGCTGTTTGTCAAAATTGCTGATAAATGTGCTAAGTTCTTTTTCGGTCTGATTTTTTTCTAGGGCTTCCTTAAAAATTGTTCCTTGTTTGAGATTACTAAAAACGAAAGATTTCAGTTCGCGGCTGATTTTTACACAGGATTTTTGAAGTGCAGAAGGACCTTTTTCTGGGTTTAGGAGTGACTCGATCGCATTTTTAACTGCAGGTGGTGCGTTTTGAGGCGCTGCATGAATTACATCTAAAAGTGTGTATACGAAAAACAAAAGGGTAAGTAATTTCATATAGTTTGGTGTTTTTTTAAAAATGATCAGTAAATGATTTAGGTAGTTTTTTNCCACTTATAACTAAAACAAATTCACCTTTTGGTTTCTTTTCCTTGTATTTTTGGGCTAGCTCAGAAGCAGTGCCTCTTNAAAATTCCTCAAATTTCTTTGTCATCTCTCTTGCTAATACTAAAAATCTATCGGGTGATTTTTCATTAATAATCTCTAGCGTCGATTGAATTCTGTGGGGGCTTTCAAAAAAAACCGAAGTTTCATTTCTCGAAAGAGCGGTTTCAATCTCTTTCCCACGGGCTCCTTTTTTTGTTGCCAAAAAACCACCAAAATAAAATTTGTTTGCCGGAAGACCTGATCCCGCCAGTGCTGAAGTTAAAGCTGAAGGGCCCGGTATGATCTCAATTTTGTAATTTGCTTGAGCAACATGGTTTACGAGACGCGCTCCAGGGTCTGAGATGAGAGGGGTCCCAGCATCTGAAATATATGCAATATTCTTACCAGAACTTAGTATCTTAAGAACACTTTCAGTTNTTGATGCTTCGTTGAATTTATGAATGCTAATTCTTTTAGTAGAGATTTCATATTTATTTAAAAGAATACTGCTATGCCTAGTGTTTTCGCACGCTATTAAATCAACCTGCTTTAGGCATTCAATGGCCCTGAACGAGATATCTTCTAGGTTCCCAATTGGGGTCGATATGACGAGTAATTTCCCCGAGTTTGAATTCATTGTCTTTAANTTAATAGCCTTCGCTAAGCTTACTGGTAAGCGTAATGGCTACTTTTTCAGCGGCGCTGCGTAAAGAACGTGATTCAGTGAGTTGAAAGTTAGTATTTAAATAGGAGGTTGATTTTCCAGTTGCAATACCTTTTTCAATAATTTCTCCTGTATTNTTATTTATTATTTTATACTCAAGATCGATACTGAATTCCATTTCAGTTGTCTCAAGAACGTTCTCCCTGTTTGCTCTAAGTTGTTTTCGGTCAATTTTTTTTATCTTTGCGATCAAGCTTGCGTCTGAATTTTTCTCCCTCCTAATCTGGTATGAGCCCTGTTCTTGAATCGATCTAATAATAGAATTTGTTANAATTGTTTGAAGTTTTGGTTGAATAACATCGCTTTCAATAATTGGAACTGATAAGCTTTTNATATCTTTGAATTTAGTGGGTTTATTGTTTCCTAAGCGATANCCAACACATGAAGTCAAAGTNAAAACTAGGACAGTAATTAAAACTATTGAATTCAAGTGATTAAGTAGTTTTATTTTTTGCATTATAATTCTCGAAAGCTGATTTATAGCTTATGGATTCTTTGGAGGAGGAGGTAAAATTGATGGGCCTTCTTCATTAGATGCTGATTTAGTATCAATTTTTTTCTTCTGTTGATTGATTTTATTAATATTGCTTTCAGGAGAAGAAAGTGAGGGTGTGGGATCTGACACAATTTGAGGGGTAATGTTTTTTATTCGAACTTTTGCCATTTCTGTTATTTTTGGATTTTTAGATTTAATGGCTTTTTCGTAGTAGATAACAGCGCTTCGCAATTGTTTTTGTTTTTCGTAAAATAAACCAGTTTCATAAAGTTGAGTCCCTTGAATTGAGTCTAATTGCTTAAGAGCATCTGCGGCTTCTTTTGCTCTTGGGCTATTTTCATATGCAACTATCACATCTTCCATGGCATTCTTTGCGTAAGTAATGTTTGCAGAATCCCTGCTCCCAGAATTAATTTTTTTTCTAGCAATGTCACCAATCCTATATTGAGCTTCCGATGACAATTTGTGGTTTGGATATTTATCAACCAATTTTTGATAAGATAATATTGCTAGAGATGCCTTTTTTTCATTTTGGTATGATTCTGCTATAGCGAATTGTGCGAGTGGTGCATATTTTGAAAAAGGGGCATTATCAATTATAGATAAAAACCATTTTAATAAATCTGAGTCTCTAACTTTATCAGGCAAGAGACTTAGTTTTTTTTGTTTTTTGTTAGCTAATACTCTTTCAGCAATTTTATATTGATTTGATATTGCATCCATATAGGAATCACTTGATTTATGCTTGTCTATAAAATCTTGAAATGCATCGAATGACTTTTTGTCTTTACTAGCAGCCATGTAATATTCACCAATTTTGAATTGGCTTTTTGCTGCTGAAGTCGTAAAAGGGTAATTTTTAACAATGTTTCTGTGAGCGGCTATAGCCTTTTTTTGTCGTCCTTGTTGTTCAAACTGCAGCGCAGCATTTAATTTATTTGAAGCAATAGGTTCTTGCTCTTTGAGTTTTTCTTTTGTTGGTACTTTAGATAGATCTTTTTTGAAATAATCAAGGATATCTGCTTGAGCCGTTAAAATGTTAAAAGAGATCAATGATATTGATAAAGTGATCGATAATGTGAATGTTGAGAATTTAAACATTGAAAGTTCTGTGTATTCGTTAAAGCGTACTACGCTAAATAAGAGTTAGCATACTTTTAGTTCGATTGTTTTAACTAAGTATAAAGATTTGATTAAAAAATATTTATTCTTAGGTTAAATTATTAATTTATTAATAATTTAATGTCTAAATTTGTTAGTTGAGAGTTAATTATTTAAAAAAAATTGAAAAAGAGGCAATTTGTAGATCATGTCCGCGTTTTTGCAAGGGCTGGAGACGGAGGTAATGGAGTTGTCCATTTTCGACGTGAAAAGTATATTCCGAAGGGAGGGCCTGATGGAGGAGATGGTGGTCACGGTGGGAGCGTAATAATTAAGGCCGTAAATGACACAGATAATCTAACTCACCTTTTTTTTAAATCTCGCCTTATAGCNAAAGCAGGTGAACACGGTCAAGGTTGCGAGAGAAAAGGCCGATCTGCTAAAGATTTAATTATTAGAGTTCCTCAAGGTACTCTTGTTTATGAGGCTAATGATGATGGTGTTTCAATAGATGAGATTAAGTCTAAAGTAGCGCCTATTGCAGATCTAACAAAAAATTCTGAGGAGTTCATTTTGGCCAAAGCTGGTAAAGGGGGTAAGGGGAATGTGCATTTCAAGTCTCCTGTTAATCAAGCTCCTCAGGAACATACTCTTGGAACCAGCGGAGAGAGTGGTTATTTTTATNTAGAACTCCGCCAAATTGCTGATGCTGGATTTGTTGGTTTTCCAAATGCAGGGAAGTCTAGTTTGCTTGGCGCGTTGTCAGCGGCTAAACCAAAAGTAGCAAATTATCCTTTTACAACTTTGCAACCATCTATCGGTGTAATTGANTTTAACCCTTTAGTTAGAGCCACTATTGCAGATATACCGGGTTTGATTGAAGGGGCTCATGAAAACGTTGGNCTCGGTCATAGTTTTTTAAGACACATTATGCGCTGTGAATTGCTATTGTTCGTAGTTGATATAGCAGGAACAGACTTACGTGACCCTATTCAGGATATCGAGACGCTTCGCAAAGAAATAAAATTGTATTCTGCAGACCTAGCAGCAAAAAATTGGTTATTGATTGCAAATAAAATTGATGTANAGGGTTCACTTGATAAGCTAAATGCTCTAAAAAACAGATTTCCTAAAATTGAAATAATTGNTGTGTCAGCTCTTACTGGCGAGGGCATGGACGTTCTGAAAAATAGATTGATGAATCTCATAGGTAAAGAGATGCATTAATAGAATTATATACTCAGAGTTATTCCTATTACACCAAATATTGCTAAAAGCGTTCCGANTATAGATTTTTTGGTAGGTNTATCCTGTTCAAAAAAATAGGCTAAAGGAATCAATATGAGTGGGCTTGTTGATATTATNGCCATGGATTCACCACTTGTCATTGTCTTAAGNGATTGTTGAAAACACGTGACGCCAAGTACTGGGCCAAAAATGGCAGCTAAAACCAACCAATGAAAAACTTTTGAGGTTCCACTATCAGTCCCTCTTTTGAATATTTTTTTCTTTATAAGGTGTATNATTAAAAGAAATATCATGCCGGCAAAAACNCTTTGAAAAGCCTGGCTAGCGGCAGAAATAGAAAGACCATTTTCTAGTGCCTTATTTTCTGCTATACGACTAGTCGTAGCGCCAACGCCTTGACCTATTCCNGCGATTAGCGCAGTTATCATGCCCAATCCTTTCCCCTTTAAAAAAGTTAATGAATTTTTAGTAGGCAATAAAGCTATAATTAATCCAATCAAAACTAGGCAAATAAATGACCATGTTCGAAATGTTATGGAGTCATTAAGTAATAGTTTGTCAGCAAATGCCCCTATCACAGTGGCAGTGCAGAAATTTATCAAAATAGTAAGTCTAGANCCTATTCGTGATAGAGCGATGAATAATGCAATGTCGCCAATGCCAAAACCTATTAATCCACTCAATGCAAGCCATAAAGAGGCTTCAAATTGAAAGCTTTCAGGATAAAATAGAAAAGTAATTATACCTAATAGTATAGCTGCTGTTGTTAGCCTCAACAGGTTGGCCGTAATTTGATCCATGGCCCTAGACACTCTAGTGTTACAAATTGCTGAAAAAGCAAATAGTAAAGCAGTAGTAATTGCAAAAATCATTTATAAGAGCCAGCCAATTAATAATTAGAATTGTTAGTAGTGGTGTGATAGAAATCATTCATAAGCAACGTAATTTGTATTAATATAATTCCATATGGATAGTTCATGTAATAATAAAGAAGGATTGATCTGGTTGAATGGCGAATTTGTTCAAGAGTTTGATGCAAGAGTTTCGGTGTTTGATCATGGTCTTTTAACTGGAGATGGTGTTTTTGAGACTTTAATTGCATATGATAATAATCCTTTTGCTTACACCCGCCATTACAGAAGACTAGAAAGATCAGCTAAGGCATTTAATCTTAACGTCCCAGATATTAATCTAATTAGAAATGCCTGCGTTAAAGTGTTGGACTCTTCATCTATTTTTCCAGCTAGGTTAAGAATTACAATTACTGGAGGCGTTGCTCCTTTAGGATCTGAGAAGGGACGATCTGAAGAGAACGTAATAATAGCGAGTAACATTGCACCTGTTCAGCCTGATTTCAGCGACGTAATCACTGTTTCATTTCCAAGAAATGAACATGGAGCTCTTTCTGGACTTAAAACGACCTCATATGGAGAGAATGTTATTGCATTAGCGCAGGCTCATTCCGTTGGTGCGAAGGAAGCAATTTTTGGAAATGTTTCCGGTAATCTTTGTGAAGGGACTGGTAGTAATATATTTGTTTCACATCAAGGTAAGTTAATAACCCCACCTCTTTCTTCTGGATGTTTAGCCGGTGTCACTAGATCCTTAGTTATTGAAATATGTGAGCGCTTTCGGATCCCAGTTTCGGAGGAAAATCTTAAAATTGATTCTTTAGAGAATGTTGAATTTGCTTTTTTGACATCGACTCTACGAGAAGTGCAACCTATTGAAACTATTAATGGAATAAAGCTGCCTATAGTTTTAAATTCTACGGTCCAAAAGATTAAAGACGAATTTAAGTCGTTGATTTCTGAAAATCCAGACCCTTAAGATAAGTTTTTATCTCTAACTCTTTCCTTGAAAAAAAACATTATTATTAGCATTCCTAGAGCGCAGAGTAATGAGCTTACATAGATAACTTCTCTTGAACTCATAGTTCTAGCAATTTCACCTGCCAATAAAAAACCTATCAGTCTAGATGGTACTGCTATAAGTATGGTAAATGCTCCTTGGATTGAATTCCTAAAACCCTCTCCGGCAACCTGGTCGAGATACATTATAGGAAGTACAAACATTGATAATATTTCGAGACCATGAAAAAGTTGTATAAATAAAGCCATTTCTACTGAGGGAAACATAGCGAGAAGGGAAAGTCTTATAGCCATTGATCCTAGTCCAATAGCGATAACACCTCGTAGAGTAATATACTTTCTTATAAAACTTAGATTATAAATATAAAGAATTTCGATGGCTACACCTATAGAAGTAATAATGGTTATGAGGTTGTTTTTTACTCCAATTTTTTCTTTAAGAAAAACTGAAAGATAGGGAAAATAACAATTTGCAGCAGTGTAAGCTAGAAATATTCCTAAACAGAATGGAACCATTTCTTTAGAAAATAATATTTTAAATGCTTCAAGTGTTGGGCTTTTCGATTTGACTCAGCTGAAGAGTCGTTTTTCGACATGAAGAATGTGCCAAAGTATGATAAAACGCAGAATAAAACCGCGCACCACAGGGAGTTTGCAATTGATTTCTCCCCACTAAGTATGACAAACAGAATAGAGCTCGGGGCAATAAATCCAATCGATCCCCAAATCCTTATTTTATTGTATTCAAGGTCTTCATTTTTCAGGGAACTTTTATAGTTAAAAAAATGTCCATCTAGTAGTGGTAGAACAGGAACAAACGCAATGCTATAGGCTGTCCATGCAAAAGTTATTAGCAGTGGATCATTTAAATAGTATAAGGAGATAAGAGAACCGGCGGTAATACAGAAAGCCCACCTGAGAATTTTCCTTGTATCAAAAGACTTGTCCGCGAGGTAAGTCATCAAAGCAGGAGTGAAAAGCATACCTAAACTTGATAGTGCTAGAGTTACTGCGATTTGTCTTGGACTGAAACCTTTAGCTTCCTTCAAAATTAGAGCCATTAAAGGAGCAATGCTTCCTAGAGCAGCATAGCTCAGGAAGAACTGAGCCTTAATAGGGGTTAATCTCATTCTTAACCTCTAAGAAACAACATTTATTGGAGTCCCCTTGATAAATGAGTCTATATTTTCGACAATGCCTTTAATGAGTCGTTTTCTTGATTCAATAGAGGTCCAGGCATTGTGCGGAGTAATAAGTAGGTTTGGTATTGATTCCTGCATTAAACAATGATCAATGGGAGGGGGCTCTACCGAGAGTACGTCTAGAGCTGCGCCTCCGATAACATTGTTTTTTAGAGCCGTAGCTAAAGCTAGTTCATCAATGAGGCCACCTCTACTAGTGTTAATTAAATACGAACCTTTTTTCATTAATGATAATGTTTTTTCATTAACTAAATGATGATTTGATTCGGTCAGAGGGCAATGAAGGCTGATAATATCACTAGTAGAGAAAAACTCATCACTAGTGACTCTTTTCCATTCGGGATGACGCTCGTTTGATGATTCTTTTCGATGTAATACTTGGACTTTCATTCCCATGGCTTCAGCAATGGTGCCTACATTTTCTCCAATATTTCCTACACCAGCAATTCCAAGTTTTTTACAATAAATTTCATTCACTGAATGATCCAATCTAGTAAAGATTGGGCTTTTAGGCCAAAGTGATTTCTCGTATAGATATTTATGAGTTTGACCACATAGGTTTAATATTAGAGACAATGTGTGTTGAGCAACGATTTGAGTAGAATAGTTAACGACGTTACAAACAATAACGTTTTTATCGCCCGCAGATTTTAAGTCAATATTGTTATATCCCGTCGCACTGACAACGATTAACTTTAAATTTTCAGCTGTCTCGATTGTTTCCTTATCTAGGATAACTTTATTAGTAATAACAATTTCAGACTCTTTTATTCGTTCGGCTGTATTATTTGAATTAGAATTCGAGTAAGTCGTAAGGTTGCCAAATTGCTTAATTTCATTGAAGTTTATATCTCCTGAGTCAACTGTAGAGGCATCTAAAAATGTTATGTTCATTTATGGTGTTGTGTTTTATTAGTCATTAATAAATCAATAGTTTGTGAAACTCTATTTAAATTCATTATGAATAGTCAGGAAGCCGATATCAGTCCAGTTCCGAGATGGGCTTTTAAAGTCAATTCTACAGTAGGTGCTGTTGCCGTTGTTCTAGGGGCTTTTGGAGCACATGCGCTTAAAGATGTTCTTCAAAGTAATGGCAATATTGAGGTTTGGAAAACTGCCGTTTTTTATCATCTTATTCATTCTATTTTATTAGTATTGATTTCATTTAATTCGGATTATTTTAATAAGTTAGCTTATTTCTTATTATTAACAGGTGTCATCCTATTCAGCGGTAGTCTATATCTATTATCATTCTTTAGTTTTAGCTGGCTTGGCCCAATAACTCCAGTTGGAGGAATCTTTTTAATTCTTGGCTGGGTGACCTTGTCCAGAAAGCCCAACTAATTATATTTTCTCTAAGGTCATAACGCATTCTAAATGTCTGGTCTGAGGGAATAGGTCAAAAGGTTGAATTCGAACTAGCCTGTATTCGTTATTAACAAATAATTTAAGGTCACGCATTTGAGTTGCCGGATTACAAGAAACGTAGACTACTTTATTTGGAGAGAATTCAAATAACTGTGACAGAAAGTCTTCGCTACAGCCCTTTCTTGGGGGATCGATAATCACGCTCGTCTCGTTGCCATTG
>PAHQ01000026.1 GCA_002705125.1 Verrucomicrobiales bacterium
GTTGCGTGGGCTAATAATTACAAAACTACTGGTGCAAATTTAATTGATAGAGGTAAAATTTTCTTCGTTCAGGACCCTGCCGCTGAAATAACAGTTAATCTTCACTATCATTTTCTAGTATTAGATGCATATCTTAATACAGAAGTTCCCGTGGTGGTAAGTGATTTAACTGTAAATAGTGAAAATGTTTATTTTAAAGATGCTTTAAATATTAGTGAATTATTGTCCGTTAATGCAGCTAGTCTATCAATACATAGAGACCTTAAACTTGGTAAGGAAACATATGTTGGAAGTGGTGAATATAGCAAAACAGATGGACAGTTTGGATGGGATAATAATGTAGCTCCGAATTTAAAAAAATATACCAATTATGCTGAGGTTCATATTCCAGGGCAGGCAATATTTGGCCGCGATAGAAAAGAACCTTATTTAAGTTGGGTAAACAAGGGTTATACAAAATCTCAGGATTTATTTATCGATTCTGATTATGTAGAAAACACTGGAAACTTAGAATCTCTGGCCTCCGTTGATATTAAAGCGAATCATTTAGTGATACAGGATGGAAATATAAATACTGGTGAGTCATTGATAATAAATGCTGAAAATTTAAAAATGAGATTCCAAACGAATACAATATCAAAAAATTTCATTTTAAATATTTCAAATGTAATATCAGATGGAGGAGAAGGGGCTAATAATATAATAACTGTAAATCAAGGTGTTCTAATGCAAAAGAAACCTAAAGTCGGTGATTTACTAGGAACAGAAATCATCGCAACAGCTGAAGACTTTGTTAATCAAGAAATGATATGGAGTGCTAAAGACTATGGTGCAAGTAGTGAGGGTTATCTAAATAATGCTGCCTTAGGTAAGCTCACTTTAGTTAATTCTAAATTAAGCAAATTTGAATTTAAAGGTATAGGAGATACAGACAATGCGATTTATATAGACTACTTAGATTTTTCAGGTTTAACGAAAGAAGATATAGTTGATGGATCTGTTCCAGTGTTGAATATTGCTAAAGGTTTTAAAATTTATTTTGCTGCTTCGAATTTACCCGCAGAAGAGTTAGATGGAATGTACGAAGGTAGACTACGCTGGGTAAAAGAATATCCGGGGATCAATAGTTCAATGCCTGTATATATAAGCGGAATAGATAAAACAATCAGGGTAAATAGATCTTTTCGACAAAGCATCTCATATGACACCGATGATGATGGGATTGCTAATGGTTATGACTTGACGCCATTCAGTATTGGGATACCTAAAATATCTAGTGTTAATTTTGATCAGGAAAATAAAATTAATATTAAATGGATGGGATTGCCTTCAACTCTTTACCGAATAGAATATAAAGATAGATTAGATGACACTGATTGGAAGGTGCTTACTGAATATTACAATGAACAATTTATAGTAAGAGAAATTGTTTACCGTGAGGTAATATCTAATAAAAAACTCAGTAGATTCTACCGTATAAGGTACATTGAGTAGTAGGAATACTTAGATGAAAATTTGTTCAATAAATTATTTTGATAATCAAATGGCTGATAGCCTAAAGAAATTATTATTTGTACTAGCTCTTCTTTCAACTGGATCTATTTTAATGGAATCGGCAGTAAAGAGAGAAAAACAGCCAATGCCGAAATTTGACGGTATTGAGACAGTTGTTTTGGATAATGGAGCTTTAGTTCATCCAAAGCATTTGCTGGTAAGATTTAATGAGCCAGATGGAGTTAAAAACCTTTCCATAGAGGAGGGTTTTAATGTTAAGAGAAAATTTAACTTAATAGACGGTTTAGTTTTAATTGAAGTTACTCATGACGGAATTGATGCTAACGATAAGATTAGTATTAAAAATAATTTATTAGATATAAGGGAAGGAATAATAAGCACTGAAAAAGTACAATATGTTGATTATGATTTTATAAATGTTTTAGACAAATCTCCAACTGATAGCGCATACGTTGATGGGGAATTATGGGGTCTACATAATCTTGGAGAATTTGGTGGTAAAATTGATGCTGATATCGATGCTCCTGAAGCTTGGAATATAACTACTGGAAGTCACGAAGTTATAGTTGCTGTAATGGATTCTGGACTTCGTGTAACACATCAAGACATTAAAAATCAATTGTGGGTCAACGAGGATGAAATTCCTAATAATGGCAAAGATGACGATAAAGATGGCTATACTGACAATATTTATGGAATAGCGCCAATGACCCTAAATGGTGATTTAACTGATAACGTTGCTCATGGAACTCATGTGGCTGGAACAATTGGTGCATCTGCGAATGATAACGGTCGGCACGTAGGGGTCGCATGGAATATAAAAATAATGGGAATAAAGGTGGGAGAATGGTGGATTAGTACAGGGGCAACAATTGCAGGTATTGAATTTGCTTCGAATCATGGAGTTTCAGTAATTAATTGTAGTTTCGGAGGATACAATTATTCACAAGCTGAATTTGATGCATATGCCGCAGGTGGAGAGGCTGGAATTATGTTTTCAACTTCAAGCGGTAATGATGGTCTTGATGTTGATGTTCTTGATCATTACCCAAGTAGTTATGATCTTGAATGTATTATTTCGGTTGGTGCATCTAATAGAAATGATGAACAAGCAAACTTTTCAAATTTTGGTTTTAGGGGTGTTGATTTAGTTGCCCCTGGAGTTGATATTTTATCATTATCCTCATCTTCAGATGTTGCTTATGAATATGCTTCTGGAACAAGTATGGCATCACCACACGTCTCAGGCGTGTTAGCATTGATGCGATCATTACAGCCAGATTGGAGTAATCTAGAAATTAGAGAGCAATTGTTTTCAAGTGTTGATGTTTTACCTGCTCTGGATGGTTTTGTTGAAACTAGCGGCAGAGTTAATGCTTTCAATGCTGTTGACGGTATGTCCTCAAAAGTGGCTGATGGTAAAATGGAGATTTCGATAATGCCCCCTTCAGGATCATTGCTTCTTGCTGATTCTGATCAGAATATCTTCGTAACAGTAATTGATGGACAGCCTGTTGAGAATGCTACGGTTATTGGAATTCAAGATGATGGTAATAATATGTATTTCAATAATGATGGAGATGCTCCAGACGCTTTAAAAAGAGACAACATTTATTCATACTATATAAAGACTCCTAAGGAAGCTGGGAAGATGAAAATGACAATATTGGTTGATGCTCCTGGGAAAAAAGAATTAATACGAGTGGTGAATTATGAAATTGTTCCAGATCCATTAAATGATGATTTTATTAATGCATCAAAATTATCAGGTGATGGTGAATTGGTGGAAGCATTCAATAATTTTGCAACAACAGAACCAGGGGAACCATCACATTCTCTAATAAATACTTTTGCTGGTTCCTTATGGTGGAATTGGTCGCCTAGTGTTTCTGGAAAAGCTATAGTCGATATTTCAGGGAGTGATATAGATGGGCTAGTATCAGTTTATTATGGTTCTGAATTTGAAAACTTATCTGTGCTTTCAGCCAATTATCAAATAGATGGTAAGAGTGAAAAATATGTTCATTTTAATGCAACTAAAGGTAAGACTTATAGAATTGCTGTTGCGGGGCAAAATGAAGATGATATTGGTTACATCAGACTAAGGGCAGAAGTAGGTGGGGTAATTGATGAGAACCCTCCATACCTAACTATTGAAAACCCTCCAAACGGACTTGTAACTAGTGATGAACGAGTGGAGATAAGTGGATTTGCTACGGATCCCGATCCTAGTGCATCTGGAATAAGAGATATTCAAGTTAGAATTAATGGCCAATTTTCCTTAGAAGCAATTGGGTCAGATGAATGGTCGCTTCCTTTACTTTTAAAAGAGGGAATTAATACAATTGAAGTTATTGCGACCGACTATGCAGATAATATCTCAAAGCCGGTAATATGGGAAATTGATTATCAAGCACCTGATGTGCCCAACGATCATTTTAGTAATTCGGAGCAAATGAATAGAGAGGTTATTATTGCTGATGGAACAACTAATCAATTAATATTATCTCAAGATGTAAAAAGTCAGAACGATTTATACATTGAAATTAATGGGCTTGTATTAGAGCAAAAAAGTTATGTTCTTGATAGCTTAAGTAATANAAAAATAACTATAAACAAAACCCTTAATAAGGGTTCTGAAATAAATATTTTTTATAATGATTGGTTATCAGAATTGGTTGATACTGAGAAAGCTACCAAAGAAACAAACGAGCCAGACCATGCAAGTAATGAGGGTGGGGCTTCAGTTTGGTGGACGTTTACAGCACCGTTTGATGGAGTCCTATGTGTGAAAACAACAAACACAAAGCTTGATACTATAATGGGATTATATCAGGGAGATAGATTAGGAAATTTATTAATGCTTCAGTCAAATGATGACGATAAATCGATTACAGATTTAGAAAAAAATCCTGGTCTAAGTAGAATTGATCAAGCTTTGAAAAAAGGATCCACAGTTAGAATTGCTGTTGATGGATTTGGTGGCCTTAAAGGTGGACTTGGCATTTCATCGGTATTTAAACAACAGGAAGTTTATAATCTAACAATTAAAGAAGGTGAGNATGGATCACTTAAATCGCCNAATCTTCCGTTCAAAGATGTTAACGGGAAAAANTTCGGATTGTATGCGAGGGATACTGAAATTGAAGTTATAGCTCTTGCTGATGAGGGTTATAATTTTTCTGGATGGAGCGGCTCAATCAATACGCTAGATAATCCTGTTAAACTTGTGATAACAAGTGACACNAATTTAAAGGCTAATTTTAGTTCAAGAANTTTATCTGATGATTTTGAAAGTGGNAACTTGTCTCGTCTGCCATGGTTAACTGATTTGTCCTCCGGCTGGATTATTCAACCTGAAGTAAGTTTAGATGGGGATTTCGCTCTTAAATCCGGTGCGATTATAGATGGTCAAGAAAGTGTAATAACTGTGTCGGTTGATTGTAACAATGGTAAAGGATCATTTTATGTGAAGCTAGATTCTGAAATCAATTGGGATAAGTTGATGTTTTTAATAGATGGAAGAGTTGTTGAGACTTGGTCCGGAAAAGTTGAATGGAATAAGTATGAGTTTAATTTATCAAAGGGAAGCCACGAATTAAAATGGATATACAAAAAAGATTTTGCTAATAGCGTTGGAGCTGATGCAGCATGGATTGATAATATTAAACTCCCATTAAGTCTGAAAGCTTCAGTAGTTTTGGTTCCATCAGATAATGGGCATAAAGTAAGAGTTTGGGGGTTGAATGGTCATAGGTATAATGTTCAAGTTTCAAGTGACTTAATTAATTGGGAACCATTCGATAGCGTAATTATAGGTGCAGGTGGTATTATTGAGACCAATGTCGAAATAGATACTAAAGATGGAGCTGCTTACTTTAGGGCTGTGGCGCCTTAANTTGATAAGCTTAATAATATGATATTTTTTAATTCTTATAGATATATGAAAGTTTCTTGGTTGAATTTGATGAGCGGATTTATATTCGGNAGATTATNACTGCCTTTGTTGTTNTTATATTGTTCTTTTCAATCAACTTTTGCAGAGGGTTCAGGAATGGCACAATTTTCTGCAAGTGAGTATACCGTTGATGAGAATGAAGGTTCTGTGACGATTACAGTTAATAGAGAAAGAGGTGGAGTTGGCGCAGTATCAGTTAATTATGAAATTGAACCGATGACTGCTAGTAGTCTTGATTATAATGGATCAAACGGAATATTAAGTTGGGCTGATGGTGAAATGGGCGGGAAAAGCTTCAGCGTTGATATTATCAATGATTCATTAGATGAGGTTAATGAAGCTTTTGTTATTAATTTATCATCCCCACTAAACGGAATAATTTTAGGAGATTTAAATTCTACAAAGGTAACAATTTACGGTAGCGAATCTGGAGTCTTTCGATTCGCAACTTCAGGTTATATAACTTCCGAAAATGATCGCACTGCAGAAATTTTAGTGACTCGTGGATTAGGAGCTAAAGGTGCAGTGCAAATTGATTATGAAATAAAAGGAGGTCAGGATCTTTCTGATTTTCAGATTGGTGGTGTGACTTTTCCTCGTAGGCTGCCGGATGCACCTGGTTATTCTACTATTACTAAATCTGGTGTGCCTGCAAAGGAGGGGCAGGATTTTATTGGAACAATTGTAAATCCGCTAAAAGGGACATTGGTTTTCCGAGATTACGAAATGTCCAAGAGCTTTGAGGTTCAACTAATAGCAAATAATGATGGGGATGCTTTCCCTTTTACAATGGCAGAACTAATATTGTCTAATCCTAGAGCTGTAGAAGCTGAATCTGAAAATATTAAACCAGTTTTGGATGAATCCAGATCACGATCGACATTAAGGATTAATGATATTACAGGCCCTGGATTAAATGTTATTTGGGATGATGGGTTAGATTCTGAACCTCGAATTGGCTTTCGTTTTTCCCAAGCAAGATATTCCAGAAGTGAAGATTTTTGGGGAGTTGAAACTCAAGAAGAATTTGATGATCCNCTTTATAGATGGATNGANATACCAGTTNTNAGAGCNTCTCCNATTGATGTNGCTGTCGAGGTNGGTTANATGATNGGCCCNAANAGAGGNATGATTGTTGATGATGCTCGTGAGCTTTGGGTCAACAATCCAAGAAAAACTTCCAATTTGCTAGCAGGACATGGAGATGGGGGGGTATTACCAGGGGATGAGCCAAGGATTGAGCCATATGCTTTAACTGATTTGTGGTACTTCGGAGATGATGAGCAGGTAGCTCATTTAAGATCCAGTCTACCGCAAACTATTATTAATCCAGGTTCTGATTTAGCTAGTCCATTTGGCGAGAGACTGTTTACTCCTTCATTCAGTCTCCCAAATTCATATGAACCACAAATGAGAGACTTTGGAGTTGTTACTGGAAAATTGGCTTGGGAGGCAGATGATCCACAACCAAAATTTATTAGTTTCAAAATTGCTAACGATGAAATCGCAGAATTCAGCGAAGATATTGTTTTAGTGCTCTATAACTTAAAGCCAAATTATGATGATTATGCGCAAGACACCGAGGAGGAAAATCCCGGAAACGGTGGTGTGGGTGGTGGAGATGATGGAGATGATGGAGATGATGGAGATGATGGAGATGATGGAGATGAAGAAGAAGAGGACTTGCCAGGTTTTTTGAAAACAGGGGCCATTCTGGGAGTGCAATATTGGACAACAGTTACAATTCTTGATGACGATCAGCCAGCTGGTGGAGTAACTGGTGATCTAATTGAAAGTCCTTTTACCCCAGACGTAAATAACGACGTATATGATTTGGTGGTTCAAGGTGCCAAATTCGATAGAGGGGCATTACTCGAATCGCAAAGAGAAGAAAAAATATATGTTGTTGGTGATTATACGTCGATCAATGGAAAATTGATTAATAGAATTCAACGACTCAACAACAATGGTACTGTAGACGAAGAATTTGATTCAGGTGTTGGGGCTAATTATTATGTTAATGCTGCCGGTTTATCTTCATATCAGGGTGATATTAAGCTGTTTGCAGGTGGAGGTTTTACATCCTATGACGGAAAGCCGAGAAAAGGAATTGTTAGAATAAATTATGATGGATCGGTTGATGAAACATTCCAGCCTGGATTGGGAGTAAATGGTGAGGTTATTGATTTAACCGTTTTAAATGAAACGGGCGCTGTAGTTATCGTTGGTGATTTTAACGAAGTTGATGGAAAAAGCCGGAATTCATTAGCAAAACTGTCAGCTGACGGAAAGGTGGATTTGAATTTTGATATTGGATTGGGGCCAGACGGGCCGATTAATTCAATAGCAGCAATGCCAGATGGTAGATTTATTATTGGCGGAGATTTTCTTTTTGTAGGTAATGAATACAGTCCTTCAATTGCAATAATAGGCGACAATGGGCAGCTGGATAAAACGCCTTCATTCAATCAAGGTATTAATGGAATTGTTCATGATATTAAAATCGATCCAACTGGAGGTTTTTATGTTGGAGGAAACTTTACTGAGGCATCGGGAGTTAAGAGAAATAATATAGCTAAATACGAATATTCAGGAAATTTAGATACTAGTTTTAACCCAGGTATTGGTTTTAATAATCCGGTATTAAGCTTGTGGTTAGATACTTCAGTCAATGTTGTTGGTCATCCAACATATCATTCCGATGATATAGAAGAAATGTTTGAAGAATTATTAGATATCGAAATAGCCACCCAAAATCCTGATATCACTTTACCAGTAGATTACTTGCTTGAGCCAAGTGATTCTTACGGTGTTATTCCGCCATATTTTAGAAATATTATACAAGGCATTATCCCTCCCCAATATAGAATAATAGCAGCCGGTGCATTTACTGAATATAATTATTCAAGAAGAATGAAACTGGCTAGATTAAATCCAGATGGAACACTAGATACTAGCTTCATGGATACTGCATTGAATCAATTTGCAGGTATTCCAAAAGAATTAAGTTTCGAAGAGGAGCAACTAGTAAATGTAGTTGTGCAACAAAAGGTAGGTAAAAATGATTTATTGATTGGAGGGAGTTTTAAAGAAGTTGGTGGTGGGTTTGGTGGTAGATCGTTAATAGCTGAAAGAATTAATCTTGCTAGAATTCAAGGAGGAATTACACCCGGTCCAGGTGTAATTGGATTTGCTGAAGATAGATATGATGCGACTGAAAGAGTGAATATTGCAAATGTGGTAATGCACAGAAAAAATGGATCTTTAGGAGAAGGTTCTGTATATTTTAGAACTATTGAAAAAGAAGGTAGTGGAATTGCAAGTGGTACTGGTGGAATTGAGAATCCTGAAGAAACAATTGATAGTGATTATATAAGCCAAAATAAGAAGGTAATTTGGGACTCGGTATCTACATTAGGAATTGTATCTGATTCTGTTAATTATACTTTCGATATAAATTATGGGTATTTAGATTTATTAGAGTTTGGAATGTCTACTAATAAATTGTTGTGGAGTTATGCATACGGATTTGATGGAAATGGATGGCAGCTAAGTGATGGAGTGAAATTCGGAGGTAGATATGGCCTAGTGAGGGGGCTGGGTAGAAGTAATTACGAAGTCCAATTGTTACCTGATAATAATAGAGAAGGAAATGAGGAGTTAAGTATTTCAATTTCTAATCCTGTTGGGAAAATAAATTTAAATGGTGAAATTATTCCTGCAAACGTAGGAATCGATCTGACTTCCTCATCAATTCTTATTGTCGATGATGATTTTGGACCAGGATCATTTGCCTTTAAGTCAGAAGTTACATATGCCGGTGAAAGTGACAGAAGAGGAAAAATAACAATTGAAAGAAGAGAAGGTGCAAACGGCACTGTATCGATTGATTATGAAACAGTAGATGAATCGGGACAGGCGAGTTTGGATTATACTGCTAAGAAAGGGACATTAATTTTCGGATCAGGTCAAACTAGCAAGTCTTTTTATATAAATATTCTAGAAGATGAATTCCTTGAGGGGGATGAGATTGTTAAAATTATACTGTCAAATCCCAGAGGTGGAGCATCACTTAATAATGATGGTTCCGATGTTGGTTATCTGAAAATAGTGGATAACGATATTAAAGCAGGATTAATTGAATTTGAATTTTCTAAACATACGGTTGAAGAAAGCGAAGGCAGCATCAATCTTGTTGTTAATAGGCGCCAAGGGTCGAAGGGTAATGTAAGTGTCGGTTATAGAATTTTTAATGAACCAGATGGATTGTCTAGCACTGCGAGTGTAGATGTTGACTTTAAGTCATCGTCTGGAGTTTTGACATGGGATAACGGTGACGTCGCACCAAAAAATATTTCAGTGGAATTGATTGATGATTATGAAATTGAAGAAGATGAAATATTCTATGTTGAACTTTTTGACGTTCAAGGGGCAATTTTAGGGGCTCAAACAATCGCAACTGTTGCGATTCAGAGTTTGGATTCATTTGGTAAGTTGGAAATTGGTCGTTCGGATTATTACATTAATGAAAATGGAGGTTCATTA
>PAHQ01000027.1 GCA_002705125.1 Verrucomicrobiales bacterium
TGCAGGTGACTACGCCATCAACCTTGGCGGAGTTAACGATAAGTCAGCAGTGTTGATCGATAACGCAACTCTTGATTCAGCGCTTTCTAATAACACCATGGCTGTCAGCTTCTGGCAGAACACGACAGCAATTGGAAACACCAGTTCATTCTGGATCCACTCACCTAGTGCAGGTTCTAACGAGCGCGGATTCCAAGGTCACGTGCCTTGGGGTAATGGAACGATCTACTTCGACCAGTCAGGTTGTTGTGGTGGTGGTCAGCGTTTGACAGTTGGAGGAAAAGTCGTTGTCAATGAATGGCAACATTTCGTATTCCAGCGTGATGCCGACGGAAATCAGCAGATATGGGTAAACGGTGAAAAAGCAGCGGAAGCTCTTGGAACTGCTGAAGCTCTTGAAGCATTCACTAAGATCACAATTGGTGCTGAAGGAAATAGCCTTAACAACAGTATGGCAGGTCGCATCGACGAATTCGCTGTTTGGAACAGAATGCTTACAGCTGAAGAAATTGGAACACTTTCAGGTGGTTCTGCAACCACTGAGATTCTTAACCCAGGTGACTTTGACGGTGACGGACTATCTGACGCTGATGAGTACGCTAGTCAGGCCAGTGACCCTACCAAGGCAGACTCTGACGGAGACGGACTTGATGATGCTTATGAACTTGCAATTGGAACTCAGCAACTCGTTGCTGACACCGATAGTGATGGAATCCTAGACGGAGCCGAAGTAAGTGCAGGAACTGATCCATCAGATTCTGACTCTGATGATGATGGATATTCTGACGGAGATGAAATTAAGACTGGAACAAATCCTCTTGATGCTAATAGCACTCCTCCAAATCTTATAGCTTACTTCAACTTTGAGCGTAGCTCAGGTAGCAGTGTTAATGACTTAAGTGCATGGGGCAACGACGCAACAGTCGTAAGACCAGACCAGACTACAATAGTTTCTGGTGGAACTGGACCTAGCCCTGCAACATCAGCTGACTTCCAAGGTGGTTACCTAAACATACCAGGAGTTAGCATGAGCAAAGTGATTAGCGGCGAAGGCAGCTACACACTTGCAGCATGGATCAAGCCTTCTGACCTCGGTGGTAATAAGTTCCTCTTCGGTCAGTCAAGTCAGGGTATTCATAACGGTATCCGTAACGGCGGATTCCTACACCAAGCTCACTGGGGAGCTGACACCAACGGTGCCACAAACCTCAATGACTACGACGCATCCGCTAATGATGGTTGGGTACACGCAGCATGGGTTTACGACGGACCAAATGACATTGGTAAGATGTACCTTGACGGTGTTGAAGATTACTCTGGCGACAAGCGTGCTCCTAACGGAAGCGGTAACCTAATCGTTGGTGGAAGTAATGGTGGAGGTGACAACTTCCGCGGACTCGTTGACGAAGTTGCTGTCTGGGACATTGCAGCACCTGCAGATGTCATCGCAGCACTCGCTGCCGGTACAAGCCCACTTGATATTAGCACTACTCCTTCTACATTCGATGTGACTTCATTCTCTTACAATGTAGGAACTGGAGATCTTGATATCAGCTGGACATCAGACTCAGGTAAGTCGTACGGACTCGAGTACTCACTTGACCTTAAGACATGGGTTGATCTGGAAGTAACAGTTGAAGCTGACGCTGAAGCTGCAACTTACAACCTACCAGGTGATCAGAACCCACTTGTAGGTCAGTCAGACGTATTCTTAAGAGTCTACGAGAAATAATTAAACTTTAACCAAAACATGCCCTTTAAGGGTATGCCCAGGAGGGGGAGGCCAAAAGCCTCCCCCTCTTTTATTCAATAACGAAGGATTAATGGCCACTTGAAAAAACAGGTAATTAAAATAGATTACTAACCCACCTCATCCCTTAACCGTGAACTACTTTCAAAAAGCCATACATTTGCTGGTCGTTACAACACTTCTTTCAACGTCATGCAAAGAGAAGGAAACTGAAAACACTTCAGAGGCTAAAGATCAATCCTCACAACCTGCCAACACTTCAAAGACAAAAAGTAAGCCATCTAAACCTACCAACAATTTGGCTAATTATNATCCTCAAGGTAGCATCGAGTCAGCCCCATTGTCAGCCTCACAAGATCAAACAAAAACTGACGATAAACTCTTCACGAGATTAGCCCCAGCAAAGACAGGAGTTAATTTTATTAACCCNATCCTTAAGAATAATCCCAGAGCTTATCTCTACGCTTCTGCAATGGGTTGCGGNGGCATTTCNGTTGGTGATATAAACGGAGATGGAAGGCCTGATCTCTTTTTTACAGGAGGGCCAGTACCAAACCAATTACTCATCCAAACAGAATCCTTAAGATTTAAAGACTTCACACAGCAAGCAGGACTGGCTGGGAACAAATCTTGGGGAACTGGCTCATCNATTATAGACATCGATAANGACGGTGACCTNGATATTTATGTCTGCAATTACGATGCGGCAAACGAGCTNTTTATTAATGATGGNAGCGGCAAGTTTATTGAGTCTGCTAAAACCNATGGACTNGACTTTATTAGCGCAGGCCATACTCCAGCATTCAGCGACTACGACATGGATGGAGACCTTGACCTCTATCTGATGACTAATTTCTTTTATGATCCAAGAGGNAAAACTCCACCCAATGAAAGGATAGTAGGTAGAGACAGAACGGGGAAAATTTTTGTNTTTCCTAAATACAAAAAGTTTTACGGTATCACGAGCATTAATGGAGACATCGTAAACCATGACACGGTAGGCCAGTCAGACAGGCTCTTAAGAAACAATGGCAACGGTACTTTCACTGAACAAACCAAAGAAGGTAATCTTGTAGGAAAAGGAAACTCAGCTATATGGTGGGACCCTGACGCTGACGGTAGACCAGACTTATTCGTTGCCAANGATTTCAGAGATCCTGATTTTTATCTCAAGAATCAAGAAAGCGGAACCTTCAAGAATGTTATCAAAACATCCATNCCCCACACTGCTTGGTTCTCTATGGGAACAGATTCAAACGATCTTGATGGAGATGGAAGACCTGATCTTATCGTTGCTGATATGTCAGGCACGACTCACTACAAACAAAAAATTGGCATGGGCGCGATGTCAGCAAGTGCTGAATTTCTAGCAACAGCATTNCCCCGTCAATACATGCGAAATGCTGTCTTCCTTAGTACTGGGACTGACAGGCTACGCGAAGCTGCTCACATGACTGGTCTCGCTAACTCAGATTGGACTTGGACGGTTAGACTTTCTGATTTTGATAATGACGGAAAAGTTGACGTCTTCTTCACAAATGGCATGGCGGTGAACCTTAACCGAGCTGACAGCCCAGAACTTTCAAAAGTTCTCCCAGGAGAAACAGAATGGGACAAGCACCAACGAGCCAAAACAGGACCACTCAAGGAACAGAATCTAGCCTTCAAGAATCTAGGTAATTTAAAGTTTAAAGACACCAGTAAGGACTGGGGCCTCGATCATGTAGGCATGAGTTATGCAGCCACTGCAGCTGACTTAGACAGGGACGGTGACCTTGAAATTATTGTNGCGAACCTTGATGAGGAAGTCAGCATCTATNAAAACAATTCAAATAATAAACATAAGGTTCTCGTTAAACTNGTTGGAACTTTGAGTAACTNTCAAGGAATCGGATCCACAGTCAAAGTCTCCACAATAAAACAAAAGCAATCACGCTTTATTACACTTACTCGNGGATACATGGCCAGTGGTGAAGCCGTCGCACATTTTGGAATAGATTCTGAAGAGCAACTGACCGAGCTCTCTGTGCAATGGCCGAGTGGTCACGTCCAATCATTCAATGACCTACCAGCGGACCATATCTATACCATCACAGAACCAACTAAATCACCATCAAGTGAGCCTAAGATTGAAAACCAAAAACTCTTTACCCCATTAAAATCTTCTCTGGCCGGAATAAAGCATAAGGAAACTCTGTACGACGATTATGCCGTTCAGCCCCTACTACCGCAGAAGAACTCGCAACTAGGTCCAGGAATGGCATGGGGCGACATTGATAACGACGGTGATGATGATTTCTATTTTTCAGGAGCAAAAGGAAATCCAGGTAAATTAATTAGAAACGATGGAAGTGGAAAGTTTGCTAGCCTGACAGGTGGAGCGATAGGTGCTGATTCGGGTGCAGAGGATATGGGTTCACTATTCTTTGACAGCGATTCGGATGGGGACCTTGACCTTTACGTAGTGAGCGGTGGTGTGGAATGTAAAAAAGGCGATCCTATACTTCAGGATAGACTCTATATCAATAATGGTAAGGGTGTTTTCGGCAGATCCAAAGACGGTACACTTCCTAAGATGTTGGACAGTGGAGGCACGGTAACATGTGCTGACTTTGATAGTGATGGAGACCTTGATCTTTTCGTCGGAGGCAGAGTCGTTCCTGGAGAATACCCAACCTCACCGAGGAGTTATTTATTGGAAAATAATGGTGGCAAATTTACCGACGTTACTGAAAAGGTTGCGCCTACACTAAGTCAAAAAGGTATGGTCACCTCTGCAATATGGACCGACACCAATAATGACCAGAGGCCTGATCTTATCGTCACTTATCAATGGGCTCCTATAGGAGTATTCATGAACGTTGATGGCTCAAAACTTGACGACAATACAACAACTTCAGGAGTGGGTGAACTTTGGGGCTGGTGGAACGGGATTAGTGCCGGTGATATCGATAACGATGGTGATATCGATTATGCCGTCAGTAACTTTGGATCAAATACAAAATATCACCCCAAAGATAAAAAACCGATAAGACTATTTTATGGAGACTTTGATGGGACCGGACAATCAACTATCGTCGAAGCAAAGTACGAGAACAATGTTCTCCTTCCCGTCAGAGGACGAAGTTGTTCATCCCACGCAATGCCATTCCTTTTGGATAAGTTTAATACCTTTGACAGCTTTGCCAGAGCTTCACTACAGGAAATTTATACACCAAAAAAGCTTGATGATTCAAAGATCTATAAGGCCACTGAATTAAGATCTGGAATTCTCATGAACGATGGTAAAGGAAAATTTGAGTTTCTTCCCCTACCCCGCATAGCTCAAATAGCACCAGGGTTTGGAATTGAATTATTTGATTACAACGGAGACAGAAACCTAGACATTTACATGGTTCAAAACTTCTTCGGTCCAGAACCCGAGACCGGACACATGGCTGGTGGATTGAGTCAACTTTTGATGGGTGACGGAAAAGGTAACTTTGAACCCATCTCACCTAAGGATAGTGGCCTCGTCGTTTTTGAGGACACGAAAAGCCTCACTCGCAAAGACCTTGATGGTGACGGATGGCCTGATCTTGTTGTTGGTGTCAATAACGGCAATCTCAAGGTCTTTAAAAATAACAGCCCAAAAACAAAACGAAGTATTCTTGTAAACTTGACTGGCAAAAAGGGAAATCCAAATGGAATTGGATCAAAAATAACTGCCCACTTTAGTGACGGTTCTACTAGGATTAAAGAGCTACACGCTGGGTCCAGTTACTTGTCTCAAAACCCTTCTTCAATCGACATTACTTACTCCAAAGAAATTTCTCTAAAAAGCATATCAGTGATCTGGCCAGACAATGGAAAATCAACTCACGAAATTCCAAAACCAGAACAAGTAACTATCAATATTAAGCAGCCATAATAATTCATGTTCAAGAGCCTAGGATATAAATTTCTTAGATCAATCATAGCTAGCACCCTATCAATCCTAGCTCTTTGTCTTGCTAATTCGTGCTCTAAAAAAGAAGCCCCACCTCAAAAATCAGCCACTGTAACTGCTGAAATTAAGACTCAGAAACTCAGTTCAAATAACAATTCTCAAGATTCAGCGAAAACTCTATTCGTACCCTTATCACCAGAAGAATCTGGTATTAAATCTAAAATCGAGCAAATCCCTAACCATCCTTACTCTTTTTTTTACAACACAGGATTCGAGGCTAGTGGCGTTGCTGTCGGAGACATTGATAGAGACGGCCTTCCCGACTTATTCTTAGCAAGCTCACCCGGAGGAAATCGCCTTTACAGACAAGTCTCTCCACTGAAATTTGAAGACATAACTCAAGGGAGCGGATTAGAGAATGATAACGCATGGGGAAGAGGCGCAAGCCTCATTGATATTGATAACGATGGAGACCTTGATATCTATGTAGCCAACTATGGTCAAGCCAATAGTCTTTACATCAATGAAGGCCCAGACTCAAAGGGCAAAATCACCTTCACTGAAAAAGCTAAGAGCGCTGGCATTGCAACTAGTGACGCAAGCCTCATGCCCTCATTTTGTGACTATGATATGGACGGCGACTTAGACCTTTACCTAGCAACAAACGAATACAGGCTTCCTCCAAGCTTAACTCCTCCTGATCCCAAAAAAATGATAGGCAAGGATGAAAATGGAAGACCATTTCTTATCCCTCCATACAACATGGCCTTCAAGTTGCTCGTTAAAAAAGGGCCTAAAGGTCCAATGCTGAAATGGGACAAAATAGGTCGTCCTGATTATCTCTATCAGAATAATGGTGACGGGACCTTCACCGACGTGACAAAAAAAGCAGGCATCATAACTGATACAGGGAGAGGTCTCTCGGCTACTTGGTGGGATTATAACGATGACGGACTTCCAGATATCTATATTGGAAATGATTGGGGAGACCGAGATTATCTTTATCATAATAACGGTGATGGCACTTTCCGTGATGCGATTGAAGAGGCTGTTCCTTATACAACCATGTTTAGTATGGGAGCTGATGCCGGCGACCTTAATAATGACGGACGAACAGATTTTATTATTGCAGACATGTCAGGTACGACCCACTACAAACGAAAAATAAGTATGGGCAATATGGAAGCGTCTGCGACTGAATTTATGCTAAAAGCCAGGCCACCGCAAAACATGCGCAATGCTGTTTACTACGGCACAGGGACACGAAGAGCATTAGAGTCAGCCTATCTAGTTGGCATGGCCAATTCGGATTGGACTTGGTCAGTGAAAATTGATGACTTAAACAACGATGGGCTTTCGGACGTCTTTTACACTAATGGAATGGAGCAGAACATTAGAGAAGTTGAAGACGGTGAAACTATAAACCCAACGGAAACCCAAGATCTAAGAAAAGAGAATAATCTGGTCTTTCAAAACAAAGGTAACTTCAAGTTCGCTGAGTCTGGTAAAGATTGGGGCCTAGATCATTTCGGTTTTAGCTTGGCTGCAGTCAATTGTGATTTCGACCGTGACGGGGATATCGATGTTTTTGTGATGCACCGTGATGAAGCTCCGATACTTTATAAAAACAATACTAAGAATCCGGGCACACTGGTTAAACTCAATGGAACAACCAACAACAGAGATGGGGTCGGCTCCAAGATCACTATCGAAACTGACAAAGAAACACTGACAAGAACACTAAACATTGCTAGAGGCTATTTAAGTGCAGATGAATCCATTGCTCACTTCGGAGTCACTAATGACACAAAGATTGAAAAACTCACCGTCAAGTGGCCTAGCGGGCAAAGCCAAGAATTTGAAAATTTAGTCGGTGGAAATCTTTATGAAATTACAGAGAAAATAAAAGACTCCGAGGTAAAGAGCTCCACACCTGTCTCTAAGGCCAGTTTCACTCTCAATCCTAGCCTCTCAGCCACAAGACATAAGGAAATCATTTTTGATGATTTTGAAAAACAGCCTCTTCTGCCAAATAAGTTATCACAGTTAGGCCCGGGCATGGCTGTAGGAGATCTTGACGGAGACAATGACGATGATCTGATCATGGGTGGAGGTGCTGGATCCCCTACCCAAGTAATAATCAATAAAGGTAATGGTAACTTTGCTTCCCCCACCCCGATCAAAGGCTCTGAACAGTATGAGGATATGGGAGTTCTTTTAATGGATTTTGATCAGGATAATGATCTGGATCTTTTCTGTGTCAGTGGTGGAGTTGAGTCCTCAGGTCCAGCCCTGCAGGACCGGTTATACATAAATGATGGAAATGGAAATTTTTCATTAAATCAAAAAATAAAAATTTCTGGAGATACTGATTCGGGTGGCCCCGTGAGCTGCGCAGATGTAGATAGGGATGGTGATCTAGATCTCTTTATAGGTTCAAGGGTGGTCCCAGGAAAGTACCCTACTTCAACTAAAAGTAGATTATTAATAAACGACAAAGGTAGCTTCATTGAATCAGAAAGTGCACTCCCTAGTTCGGTATCAGAACTAGGGATGGTGACGGGTTCAACCTTCACTGATCTCAATAACGATGGATGGCAAGACCTCATCATTTCAATTGAGTGGGGACCTTTAACTTATCTTGAAAATGAGAATGGAAAATTTGTTAACAAAACAAAAGAGGCCAAGCTATCAGAGATCACTGGCTGGTGGAACGGCGTAACGTCTGCCGACCTTGATCAGGACGGAGACATGGATCTCATAGCAACAAACTTTGGACTTAATACAAAATACCACACCTCTACAGATCACCCCGTCCTTTTGTACTACGGCAAATTTGGTACAGAAGAGATGAGACTAGTCGAAGCCGAATACGAGAATGGGCAGTTATTTCCCGTGAGAGGAAAGAGCTGTTCCACAAGAGCCATTCCACAACTAGCAGACAGGTTCAACACCTTCCATTCATTCGCATTAGCTGAACTCAATGAAATCTATAGCCCTAAGGAAATGGATCAGACTCAAAAGTTTTCAATAGTCGAACTTAACTCAGGAGTCTTCATAAATGACGGCGAAGGAAAATTTGAATTTAAGGAACTTCCCAAAATTGCACAATTAGCTCCTGGCTTTGGCATCGTTGCTGAGGATCTCGATGGAGATAATATTACCGATATTTTTATCGCTCAAAATTTTCACTGGCCTCAGCCGGAGACTGGAAGAATGTCAGGAGGAATGAGCGTCATTCTCAAAGGGAATGGAGACGGAAGCTTTAATTCAGCCTGGCCTCAGGAAAGCGGCATCATAGTTCCTGACGATGCTAAGTCAGTATGTTTATCTGACTTCAATGGAGACTCATTTCCTGACCTGGTAATTTCAAGTAACGACGGACCACTGAGAGGATTCTTATCAGTCGACAAAGGTCAAAAGAAAAATTATACAGTGACCCTAAAAGGTAGCATTCAAAACGCACAGGGAATCGGAGCTAAAATTATGGCAATTTTTAGTGATAACTCTAAAGTCACAAAAGAAATCAAGGCCGGTTCAGGATACTTATCTCAATCATCAAATAAATTAAATTTTAGCGCCAACTCAAAGGAACTGATTAAATTTAATATAATTTGGCCAACCGGTGAAACAACAGAACATCCTATTGATGGAGTTGAAAAAAATCTCATCTTTGAGCAACCCGAAGCGTGAACCGCTAATCCCTTCTTTTTTATTCAACGATAAAAGAATAAGCGAATCCCCTCCACTTAGAAGGGAAAAATCAAAGATAATCCTAACTCATTGAGTGGAATAACCATCAATTAAAAAGCTAATATTATTTACTTTTTTGAAAGACTCGTCCCCTTCTTTTATTACAATAGATTGGTCAGCTGAGATATTGCTGAAGACTTGGCTTGTATTAGAAGTCGGCCAGAATATTTCAATTTTATCAATCTTCTTAAAGGCACCTAGCCCAATATGCTCTTGAAGAGGATTTGCTCCAAAACTTCCACCAGTATTAATAGACCGGTAAATTGATCTCTCTCCTCCTCCGATAGTCACTTTTATTTTTGCTCCTATCGCTGAACGATTTGAGATGACTCCTTCGAGTCTAATTTTTATCCAATGATTATTATGACCAGGATTTGCGTATAATGAATCCCTGTACTTATCGACCCTCTTGGCTCCTCCCATCTGCTGAAAAACATCCTGGTCCCCGTCGTTATCAATGTCTACAAATGAAATCGCATGCCCTTTCTGTAAATGCCCCATACCAATAGCCATCGTTACATCATGAACCGCTAACCCCCTTTCATTAAAGAACATTTGATTCGGAACGAGTTCAGCGATGTCGGGCTGACCTGTTCCAAGATAGAAATCTAGGAACCCGTCGTTATTTAAATCTCCAAAATTTGCTCCCATTGTGAGAACAGGACCATCCAATCCTTGGACTTTAGCGAGGTTCTTGAACTTCAAATCCCCTTGAGCAATATAATGACCAAATGTTTGAGGGGCATTTTCAATTCTCTCGCCCAAGGCATAACGCATGTAGGAAGATGTCGATCCTGTATACCCAGCAATAAATATATCCTGCAACCCATCATTATTGAAATCCCAAACCCAAACTGGAAAACTATTAAATGGTTCTGTGATACCAGCCTCTTGAGCCATATCTTTAAAAGTTCCATCACGATTATTGATGTACAATCGATTCTCCCCCGACAAATTTGAAACAACCAAATCAGGCCACCGGTCATTATTCAAATCTCCCCAAGAACACCCCTTACAGAATCGATAATTTTTTACGCCTGCCAACTCAGCCACGTCAATAAAAGTGCCGTCACCCTGATTCTGAAACAACTGAGAGGGAGCNACTATNCCAGCGACCTGACCGTTTCTNTCGGCAATAGCTCCATTNGATAAACTNTGTTCATTNCCTACGAATAAATCAAGGTCTCCNTCNTTATCATAATCCGCCCATGCTGCTGCCTGAGAGGGATAGTTCTCTCTACCCATTCCAGCCATATAAGTCACATCAAGATAAGTTCCGTCATCTTGTCTCTGTAGTAGAGAGTCTGGAATTTTACCCTGGTCCCAGAGCCAAGCTCCTCTCGAAACNTAGATATCGATATCCCCGTCATTATCATAGTCTGCAGGGGTTAGATTTAGACCACCAGGAATCTCATTAAGATTNGTTATTTTAGTCTTTTCAATGAATCCTTCGGATCCTTGATTTTCATAAAAGCGTAAAGACTCTGACTTCTCCCAAGAAGAAACAATGACATCCATATCATTATCACCGTCCATATCCTCAACGATGACTCCTCCGGCTAGGCTATCAGTCGCTAAACCAAGATCAGGTGCCACATTCTTAAACTTTTTAAATTGAACTTCAGTTTCGAATGCCTTTTCAGGGATACGATATTCAACTGGAACCTTGTCCGGATAATCTCCAAGAGTCATATATGCCAAATTTATTAGCCACATGCTCCTATACTTTGTTTTTTGAAGAACTCCTTTGGTATTAATAGCTTGCGCAAAAAAGCGTATGGCTTCCTCTGAACCTCTTCTGTTTGAATGAATAGCACTCCTTGCGAAAGGAATAATGCAACTCTCAGCGACATGGTTAGCACAGCAATTTTCAGTCTCACCGAGCCTCATATGAGCCACTCCAATAGCATAGGCTAGTTCACCCAGAGTGTTCTTGGGCAGGGGAAGAGAATCATAGAGCTTGTAGGATTGATTAAGTCTCTCTATTCCTTCCTCAATGCTACCATAGTCAACCAAAGCGAGCCCTAATCTCGCCATCAGACCAGCCATTGCAGGTCTATTATTGTCCTTCGAAGCCAAGCTTAAGGCTTTTTCATACCTCTTAACTAATGTATTGCCATAATATGGATTACTTACCTCATCATTTTTAATGAGTTGTGAATAATATTGGCGCATCGCCATATGAGATCTAATCGCATCGGCTCTCGATTCTTCGACTACCGCTTTCGGGCTGACCTTTTCTTTGTTAATGCGATTTTCAGTACTAGGATCTTGGTTACTACATCCATTTAATAGCCCCAAAAAAGACGAAAGCAGAATGATTTTTTTATAACACCTTGATTTAGAGGAATTTCCTTCTCGACACCTATCCACACAACCAAACCAAATAAATGCTTTAAGGTCAATAAGACACTTAAAGGCGTTTTTTTTGATGGTAGTTCCTTGAGATTTTAACATTAGAGGTTGTCCTCTATACGCAAAAATCATGCAAATTCTCAAACGATTTAATGCTAATTAATGAGTCTAAATTGTAACACTAACAGACCAATAATTATAACTTATTAATCTTCAGATGATTCTGAAAAAATGAAATTTATAATTACTGACTACCTTTAATCGAAAAAAATTTGATCTACAATTTCTCATTCATTTCTTATTAATGAAGAGTGCGGCTCCACTGAAAAATAAATTAGAACTCAAAAAATTATGAAGTATTAGGCATAACTATATGCACTTCAAATAGTCATGAGATTTTTAGAAAAAATATCATTATACCAGATTAAATGATACGGTTATAGGCTATTTTTCTCAACGTATTGATTACTAATGAGATAGGAAAGATGATATCATTTTCACTGCTGCGCCTTGCCGGTGTTGGTCTTTAGGATTTATTCTTCTTCTGGCTGCTCTTCTTATTTTTGCCTCTTCTTTGCCTCTCGAGTGCCGCCAATTCCGTCTCCTGCCCCTTATCGCCTTGAGATTGCATCCATTCCTTAAGAACTCTAGATAAACGGTTTTGTACTGGCTTTATCCCTTCATTACCCGCCAAGTTATTCCACTCATATGGATCATTTTGAAGATCGTATACTTCAACTTCAGGCCTCCATTTATATCGCCTCACCTTGTCTTTAGCATCCAGGTCTCCGCTTTGAGCTTTCTTGACCCAACTTTTAAATGTAGCCGTTTGAGTACAGGCATTCTTGAATTCAATTTTTGGTGTAAAATTCCATATATATTTATAGCGCTCACCTCTCACTGATCTTATACCGTAAGTTTCGGAACCATTATTAATTCCCCTAGTAGTCATTAGACCATAGACATANTTTTTATGNGAACTTTGTTTACCAAGTAACACAGGAAGAAAACTCTTTCCTTCAAGAACTTCAGGAATATTTTTACCTGCAGCCTCCAAAAATGTAGGAAGCACGTCGACATACTCAACCATAGCCGAAGTCTTTGATCCTGCCTTAATCTTTTCAGGCCAGCGGACAACCATTGCACTTTGAAGACCGTTCTCGTAGCAAGTCCATTTAGCAAAAGGGAACCCACTCCCCTGTTCGCTAACAACCATCACCATCGTGTCTTCACTCAAACCATGTTTATCCAATTTCTTTAAAACCTGACCTACTTGCCAATCAAAATAACCAATCTCTGCTAAGTATCTACAGTAGGCGTCCCTAGTCTCTGGAGTGTCAACGAAGTAAGAGGGTAATTTAATTTTTTCAGGGTTATAGTCGGATAGATTACCTTTGTCCCATGGTGAGTGAGGCTCGTTAGAGCATGCAAAGAGACAGAAAGGAGTTTTATCATCAACGCACTCTTTAAATAATTGATCTATCTCATCTAAGTCTGGATTATTAGCCTTAGTGCTATATTCAAATTGAAAGACCTTCCTCGGGTTAATGTGTGTCTTTCCACTTAATGCAACTCTGTAACCTTTAGGCTTGAGATAATGAACTACACTCTTGGTTCCATCCTTCACAAAAGTATGGTTAGGGTAGGCTCCACTCTTCACAGGATATAGCCCGGTATAAAGATTATGACGAGTAGGAGAGCACATTGGAGCAGTTTGAAAACATCTACTAAATTGCATTCCTTCCTTAGCTAACTTATCAATATTAGGAGTCTTGGCCTGCCCGCCATAGCATCCAACGTCTCTAAACGTGCAGTCATCAGCAATGATAAATACAAAGTTAGGTTTTGCGGAAACACTCCTCAAGCATGCTCCAGCAAGTAAAATCATTAGTATCTGATAAAGAAATCGCATAGTCATATATTGGTAGATTCTTGGTCCATTTGCAACGAGAAGAGCAAACTCGTATTTCTGTGCTAGAATAGTCAATATCTATGACCGGGAGAACCGCTATAACCGGCCTCACTAAGGAGGAACTCGAATCAAAAATCCTTGAACTTGGACAACCGAAGTACCGAGCGGGACAAGTATTGGACTGGGTCTACTCAAAAAGAGTAAAACGCTTCTCTGAAATGAGTAACCTACCTGAAGATTTNAGGACTAATCTTGAAAACCAATACATTATTAACCCGTTGAGCCCAGTCAAAGACGATCNATCAACAGATACCACTCGNAAGTATTTGTACCAACTCAACGACGGAAGATATATTGAAACTGTAATCATCCCTGCCTCAATCGGCCAACAGGGCAAACGCTCCGACAGAAATACACTGTGCGTATCAAGCCAAGTCGGATGCGCTTATGGATGTAAATTTTGTGCAAGTGGTTTAGATGGTTTCACGAGGAACCTNGAAGCTGCTGAAATTACTGGCCAGATACTCGCCGTTGAGGAAGAAACGATGAAGAAAATAAATAATGTGGTCTTCATGGGCATGGGCGAACCGCTAGCAAATATAAGAAACNTAATGCAAGCCATTAANATCATTAATGCTGAATGGGGCATTGGAATCGGCGCGCGTCACATCACTGTTTCAACTAGTGGCCTGGTGCCACAAATTAAAAAAATTGCTGAGCAACCACTACAGATCAGACTTGCTGTTTCACTTCATGGGGCAACTGATGAAGTGCGTGAAAAAATAATGCCTATTAATAAAAAGTATCCGATCAGAGATCTCTTTGACGTGCTCGATTATTACAGGACAAAAAAATCTCAGAAAATCACTTTTGAATATATCCTAATTAAAGATATAAACGACTCACTCGAACAGGCAGAACAGCTCAGTAAAGAAGCGCGCTCTCTCAATGCCAAGGTCAACCTAATTCCATATAACAAAGTTGATGGACTAAACTGGCAAAGGCCTAATGAAAGAACACAAAAAGACTTCCTAAATGTTCTTACCTCAAGCGGAGTTCAATCTACCTTGAGAAAAGAAAAGGGTCATGATATCGAAGCTGCATGCGGACAATTAAGATTAAGGAAAGAGAAACAAGAAGTGACTACAAAAGCCTAATTCTTTGACCTTAACTCAAGTACAAATATGAGTTTCCCATCACGCCACTTGGGGCCCATTATCATTACAGGCTTATCCGGAAAGATTGATAGGTCTGACTTTAAAAGAACTTTTTTCTTCCTCCATAATTTGAGGAGCAATTTGACACCACCATTTTTAATTCGACCCTTCGACTCAAAGCCAAGATTTATCTCTTCTGAAGGAACTACCCAGTTAACGTATTCTTTAAAAACATTCCTCTGAGTGTGTTGCCCTAAGAATTCAAAGGATTTGAATGATTTGAATGCTTTCTTAAGTTTAATCTCAAGTTCTCCTCCCACACCACTCTTAGAGCCTTCATTCTTTGCGTAGATGAGAGCACCCCAAAAAGTACTATCTAAATATTCCTCTTTTTTTTCTTCTTCTCCTCTAGCGGTTATAACCAAAACCGAAAAAACAAAAAAACTTAGGACGATTAACTTGTTTCTCATATCTCTCAGCACTAAAAGACGTTCGGTTGACCATACTCATCAGTTTCCAAAATATAGACGAGTTTATCATTTTTATTATAGAATTGAACAAACCCAGGAGGGCCTTGTCTATCATAAGAAACAATATGATTTCCGGAGAAGTCAGTTTCATCAGGCACGGGTTCTAACCCCTCTAAAACTATCACCGTTGCATTAGCCTCTTCGTTAAACTCTGCACTCACAATAGACACTGAAGTATCTGGTGAATACGTTGAAACAATCGTATTACCTGAGAACCCACTTTCCGGTGGAACATTTAAAAAGAAAAGCATACACAGTGAGGCAACTGCTGCAGTCCAAGTAAAGGGAGACCTAATCCATTGAATCATGTCACTTAAAAGGCTTGAATGCTTTGTCGGTGACGAAGCTTCCTCAAAGATCTTCTTTTTGATCTGACTATTAAAAAAATCACCGTAAGGGATCTCCTTTTCTGATTCATAATTTTCTTTGAGAACCTGATTAGATATTCCTGAGACATCCTTAAAGGAATCGCAAAGCTCAGGATTAGAATCGTACAATTTCTTNAAATCGATTTGATCCTCATCTCTGAGCTCATCATCAATCCAGCGAGTGATNAATTCTTCTTCTCTAGTCATTTCGTATATCTCCCAAAATTTCTTTTAATTTTTTTCGTGCGTAAAATAGTCTCGACATAACAGTTCCGGTTGAGCACCCAACAGATTCAGCAATTTCCTGGTAACTCAAACCATCGACTTCTTTCAACAAAATAATTACCTTGTGGTCAGAAGAAAGTGCATCAATCGCCTCGGATATTTTGTTTTTCACTTCTTTTCTCTCAAGGCTGACATCAGGCGAATCAACAACTTTTGGAACGGCCACGGCACCGGGGTCAGCATCATTAACTATTCGATCTTCAAACTCACCAGCCGAACTTATCTTTTTTTTTCGGGTCCAGTCATAAGTTACATTATGAGCAATCCTGTATAGCCAAGTGAAAAATGCTGATCTTCCTTCAAACTTTGGTAATGCCTTCCAAGCCTTTATAAAAACATCTTGAGCCAAATCCCATGAATCAGCGTCATTACGAATCATATTATAAATCATTGCATATACCTTTCCTCTATAAAGAGTGATGAGTTCATCGAACGCCGAATAGTCTCCTTTTTGGCAACGCTCGACGAGTTCTGCGTCTCTCTCTTTATTACAAGCTTTGGTGTCTTGAGGCTCTTCATTTTGATTGAGCCTCTCCACTGCTTTAGACGAGTCTGATAAAGAAAAATTCATCGATTCTACAGATAATTTCTTTTTTGAGAAAATAGCCTGTAATTACTTAATTTTAGCGCCAAAAACAGAAGTTTAAACCGATATATTTTAGTTAAATAAATAGAATTTGAAATAAATAGGTCGTTTTAGTGAGCCTCAAGCCAATTATCTCCAGTACCAACGTCAACGACAGAAGGAACTTCGAGAGGTAATGCATCTTGCATCTCTTTGACCACGATTTTCTTTATTTCTGGTTCTTCTTCTAACGCCATGTCGAACAATAATTCGTCATGAACCTGTAAGATCATTCTAGTTCTGTAATCGCNTCTACTAAGAACTCCATGAACTTTAGTCATGGCTAGCTTAATCATATCAGCTGCAGTACCTTGGATCGGAGTATTTATGGCAGTTCGCTCTGCCGCTGACCGAATCATTGCATTTGATGAATTTATATCTCTCAAATAGCGTCGACGACCGCTGAGGGTTTCAACATAACCATTCTCTTTAGCAAAGGCTATGGTATCATCCATGTACTCTTTCACTTTAGGNTACTCTTCGAAATAAGAATCTATCAATTCTGCTGCTTCGGACCGAGGTATATCCAACCTCTGTGAAAGACCAAAAGCAGAAATACCATATATAATACCAAAGTTTACTGTCTTTGCCCCTCTCCTCATATCTGAAGTCACTGAATCTAGATCTACTCCATAGACCTTGGCTGCCGTAGCAGAATGAATATCCAGCCCTTCTTCAAAAGCCGATCGCATAGAATCATCTCCTGAAATTGAGGCCATCACTCTAAGTTCAATCTGAGAATAATCAGCAGCCAAAATCTTATAGCCTTCGTCTCTAGGTACAAAAGCTTTACGAATTTCACGGCCTTGTTTCGTGCGAATTGGGATATTTTGTAAGTTTGGATTATTAGATGCCAATCGCCCGGTAGCTGTTACAAGCTGTCCAAAACTAGAGTGAATGCGGCCAGTCTTCTTGGATATTGCGTTTGGAAGAGCGTCTACATACGTACTCTTAAGTTTGGCTGATTCTCTGTATTCAAGAATAGCTTCAACAATCCTATGCTTCGGAGCAAGAGCATTTAACACTCCCTCGTCTGTCTTATACTGCCCTGTCTTCGTCTTCTTTGGCTTCTCGACTAGTTTCAAGTCATCAAATAAAACTTCCCCGAGTTGTTTTGGAGAATTCAAATTAAACTCTTTTCCAGCAAGCTCTGTAATTTCTTTACCTAAGCTGTTAATAGATTCGGATAAAGATTCACGAATTTGATCTANGATCTCGCAATTCAANGATATTCCCTCTGATTCAATCGAAACAAGTATCGGAACGAGTGGGCATTCAATATCATAAAATACTTTTTGCTGACCTTTTTCATCTAGTAGCGGTCTAAGCTTATCAGCAATCTGGAATGTCACATCGGCATCTTCTGCAGCGTAATCTGCAATCTTGCTAGCATCGACCTCAGAGATTGAAGTTCCTATCAAGCTTAACTGGTCTCCAGACTCTTCGTCATCTATCAATGATTGAAATGGTATAGGACTATAACCCAGCATAGATTCAGAGACAAAATCCATTGAATGTTTCTGATCTGGGAAAACCAAGGTATGGGCCAGCATGGTATCAAATAATCGGCCTCCGACTTTCAAGCCGCACCAGTATAAAACGGTTAGATCAAACTTTAAATTATGACCAATTTTCTCAATGTTAGAATCTTCAAAAAGATCTTTAAAATCATCTAAAAAACTTTTTCTGGCAGCTAATTCCTTAGGGCATTCAAAATAAACCGCCTTGCCCTTGGCAATACAAAAAGACATTCCAATAAGTTCATCATGAATTGGATCCTTCCCGGTAGTCTCCGTATCAAAGCAAAGACTCTTAGACTTCTTTAATGCTTTTATTTCCTGCAGCCTTTTTTTCTCATTGCCTGCAGGAACAAAAAGATAATCATGCTCAACATCAGTTATGGTTTTTAAAACGCCATCTTCAACGCTCTCATCATCTGATTCAAAGCCTCTACCCGCAACAAAATCTTCTCCAAGTAACCTCTTACCAATTGCATTAAATTCATATTCAACAAAGAGTTCGGAGATAGCCTCCCTGTTAAGCTCAATTTTCTTCAAATCCACCCAGTCCAATTCGACTGGCGCATCAGTAATAATAGTAACCAATTTTTTGGAAAGAAGCGCCTGGTCACGATAATTTTCTAAGTTCTCTTTTTGTTTACCCTTAAGCTCATCTACATTTTCCAAAATGTTTTCAATACTCTGATATTTGGATATTAGTTTCTTTGCTGTTTTTTCGCCAATTCCTGGAACCCCTGGTATATTATCACTCGCATCTCCCCAAAGTCCTAAGATATCAATGACTTGATTAGGGCTTTCTATATTCCATTGCTCCTTAATACTATCGACACCAAGAATTTCTGGTTCATTGCCCCCTTTGGCAGGCTTAAACATAAAAATTCTCTTCTCAACCAATTGTGCAAAATCTTTGTCAGGCGTGACCATATACACTTCACAGTCGGGGTCATCAGTGACGGCTTTTTTTGCTAACGTTCCAATAACATCATCAGCCTCGAAACCATCCCTCTCAATGACTGGAATATTAAAGGCCTTTATGACACTCTTAACTACCGGTAGCGCTATTGAAAGATCCTCCGGCATAGCATCACGTTGGGCTTTGTATTCCGGGAAAATTTCGTGCCTCTCTGTGGGGGCCTTTGTATCAAAGACCACAGCAATATGAGTAGGCGATTGTTTGGAAATTAATTCGACCAAGGTGTTTGTAAAACCATAAACGGCTGAAGAATTGAAACCCTTAGACGTATATATAGGACTCCTTATTAAGGCAAAGTGCGCACGATACACAAGAGCCATTCCGTCCAATAAGAATAATTTAGTAGCCATCTGAATTAATGATGTCTAGTCGATAGCAATTTGCCCAAATATGAAAGACAAATTGTTAAACAGTTCCAATCATTTCTTGATGTCGACAAATATAGGTACGAACATTTGAAATCATGAAATGGTTTATTCTTCTGGTATTATCCTCTTTAATTGCTTTTGCCTTTCTGAATAAGGAAAAATTACCTTTTTTAAATAAAGAAGCTCCAATCAAAGATAATCTTGGAGACATGGGTGAAAAGGATAATGACAATGACCTTAAAACAACTGATCCGAATTCACCCAAGAAAAATCAGACTCCAAAAACTGATCCGATAGATGAAAGATACCCTATCCCAAATTTTAAACCCATTGAAGAGTTAGTGGAAAATTGGAAAAATATACCGCCATCAGCTTTTCCAAGAGTTGTCACTCTAAAGGTTAAGGCAAAATACGTCTTTGCTGGAGGCGCCGGCAGCTCTACGGTACCAGCGGGTCGCAAAACTACTGCCATTTCATTATCTGGTGACAAGCTAGTAATCACACCTAACAAACAGGCGAAAGTTAGAGGTACGATATCAATTGATGACACCGATTATAAAGATATTCTTGGTGCAGAATACGCGAAGTACCGAGAAAGAAAAACAAAAGAGGTTCTTGCTCAAAGAGAGCGAGCCAGAGCCATCGCTAAAGCAGACAGCCAAAGTACTCAAGAGATTTCAAGTCCAAGCGCAAGCAGATCAACACAGATTACGAGTGTTTCAAGAATACCAGAAGACAAATTATCAGATTACGAGAATGAAATTGGAGCAATGCCGGAAGCAGAAACCGACGGTCAAATTCAAATCATGGCAAGGAGCATCCAATCTCGTGACGTTTCAGAAATTAAACTCAATGAGATCTCATACTGGGGACCTATTAGATATGAAATAGTAGATAACCAGGCTTACTGGACCGCTACGGTAAACTATAAGACAACAAGCCTATTTGGGACTTTCCCCACCGAAGCAATGGCTTTAATGCGGAATGGAAAAGTAGAGAATTGGCTGTATACGGGATCACTTGAAGAGGTCCCATAGAATATAATTAACGCGGCAGCCTTGGCAACTGCAACCATCTCCTCTCTTCAGTGAATTCTCTTACTGAGGATACCCATATAAGCATCTTCTTGCCTTCCCAAAATTCTTTACCTTTATAAATCTGTCTTAACGCTTGGGAACTTGAACCTCTACTGGCAGCTAAAAAGACTTTAAATCCAACTTTTTCCTGTAAGTGATCCACTAATCCGGCACCCGAAGCATGCATGTCCTCTCCCTCATGAAAAATTAACGTATGGCTATCACCCATAACGATGACAGGGCTAGATTCATTATCTGGAATCAATGGTTTTAGTTCTCCGTTTATTTTTGAATACACCTTTGAAATCATTAACTTTTCTGGACTCCAAGTTTCTCGTTTATCTTCAGGAACCAGATCACCTACAACCTCTATCATTTTTGGATCTCTTTTAATGAAAGAAACATCAGAATCCTCTGCATACTTTTTAGCCCACTTATAGGAATTAATTTTCTTTGCTAGAGAATCTGCAATTAATTGACACGTCATAGGCGATGGATGAGAATCAGAAAGGCAATAGCTAGTAACTGACTCTGCTGACCTTCGAGCTTTTAGAGTAGGCTCTATATCAATGACATTTATTCCTGCCTCCCGAAACTTATCAAAGTAAGACTTAATTTGATGCTGGGCGTTACTTAAAGGTAAGACGCCATCCATCGACACCGAGTCTGAAAATTTTTCAGGGTAGATATTAACTTTTGAAGGTATCGGAACAAAAATAAATTCTACCCCTAATGCATCGAGCTTTTTTTTGAATGATAAAAATATATCTAATGGGTCTTTTCCAGAAACTGCAATCTTAGACCAGTCTTTCTCCCAAAAATTTCCCTTACTTACATGAATTAATTCATTTCTCAGAAAAAGCCACTTTTCATTATGACCTAATACAGTTCTAGAATCCGATGCAGCGACTGCTCTAGCTGCTAACTCGTATAATTTTCCTCCTTCATCTGACGACTTATTCTGAGAGTGAAGCGGTTCAATAAGAATTGAATTCAAACCTAGAATCGACAGAATAAATAATTTAATCTGATAAACTCTCATCGATTGTTGGCACACTGACGTCATAAAATAATTTCAGATCAAATCTTGATAGGTCATTGAATTGTCTTTCCCTTTTAATCTGTGGGTTATCCGAAAAAGGTTCAACTAAGAGTTCATAATTTTGACCAACTTTTTTGGGAAAACCGGATACATATTGATTATCAAGAATACACCAGTGAGCAATGGCGCAGTGGCTTGAGCCAAGGATATTGCGCGATACCTCATCTAGTTTATAACAATTATAAACCATGGCTCTTCTGTATGGACCAATCTGCCCAATCCTAGGCACAGCTGATTTCTCAACTAGTAAACCTTTTAACTTCATTAAATTTTTAGGCAAAACCTTAAATTTAGTATCTGACTTTCCACGTTCTAATGCCGCATCAAAATTCCTTAATGATGACTCAATTGACAAGTGATAAACCTTACCCGCCCATTCACCACCAATAACTACCTTTGCAGACTTTGATTCGACTGAATTATAATTCCAGTCTTTAGAATTTTCTTGGTCAGCTAATTGACCATTTCTAAAAACACTGATCAATGAACCATCAAACTTTAATAATACGTGGACCGGTTTATTTAAGGTGCCAGTATTTATTTGCAAATAATTTTTAACAGCTGAATCAAAAACGATTATTTTATTTCCCTTCTGAATGATCTTAATACCATTAAAATCAATGATGTTTCCTTCTACTCCTGAAGGAAGGATTACCATTTCAAGAAACCAATCAAACTCTAATCCTTCAATTTCTTTTCCTTTTAAAGCGAAAATAAATTTTCCATTACCCGGGTCTAATTCATTAAGCTTCCCATATCTTGAAGCTCCCTTTAGTACGATCTTATCATTTTTTAATAAGCGGCCACCATCTTTAGTTTTTGCCTCCCAGAACAGAATCCTCTCTCCTCGAGGCTCCACTGATTCGTCATTTAATTGATCTGAATCCTCTCCGCTAAGAGGTAAACTCAAAACAAATAGCGTTAGCAAACTAAGTATAATAGCTAAAATTAATTTGGCTAAAACTTGAATGCATCTTATCTTGAAGTCGGCGTTAGCCATACCTTTCTCTAAGATGATCCAAATGGTACTTAGTAGTTAGACTTTCCCCAGTCACTTCTTTAATTAAATCCTCTGGTAGTAGCAATGAACCTTTGGAGTGAACGTTGTTACGGAGCCACTCAAGTAAATTTTTATAGTCTACATCTAAGAAACAAGAACCTATTTCAGGATATTCCTCTTTGGCCTTATGAAATAACTGTGCAGCGGCTAAATTTCCAATCGTATACGTTGGAAAATAACCAATGGCTCCCATGCTCCAGTGGATATCCTGCAAACAACCTTCAGCAAAATTATTTACAGTAATACCAAAAAATTCCTTAAACTTTGCATTCCATGCCTCGGGCAAATCAGCGACTTTGAGGTCTCCAGCAATGAGATCTCTCTCAATTTCAAACCGAAGAATAATATGAAGATCGTAAGTTGCTTCATCCGCTTCCACCCTAATATGAGAAGGTTCTGAACGGAGACAATACTCAATAATTTGATCAACTCCTAGATTTTTCATTGAGGGGAAAATTTCTATTGCCTTAGGGTACCACCTCTCCCAAAAACTGGGATTTCTACCCACATGATTCTCCCAAAGTCTGGACTGTGATTCATGAATACCTAGTGAAACAGCTTTACCTACAGGACAAGAAAAATGATCTATTGGTAAACCCTGCTCATAAAGACCATGCCCGGTCTCATGCAACACCCCATAAAGTGAGCTCATGAAGTCACTAGTATCATACCTTGTTGTCATTCTAGTGTCACCTGGCGCTATACCAGAACAAAAAGGGTGTACAGCCGTGTCGATCCGACCAGCTTCGAAATCAAAACCAAAAGATTTAGCTATTGCTTCGTTGAATAGCATTTGAGATTCAACGCTATAATCACCTTGAATTAATTGTGATGAAACTCCTGCAGATTTATTTTTAGCCAATTCGCCAATCTCCTTTAGTGGAGACTTAAGACCATCAAATAGGTCTCCTATACTTTTTGTTGTAGCCCCTCGCTCAAAGCCCTCTATTAAGGCATCGTAAGGATGTTCTTCGAAGCCATAACATTCGGTCTTTCTTTGGTTGATCTCTACTATCTTTTCAAGGTGAGATTGAAAAATTTTAAAATCGTCTTTGGCCCTGGCCTCAGCCCATGCAGGCATCGCCAAGCTTCTTACCTTTTCAGATTCAGCAACAAATTCAGGGGAAATATCCCTACCTCTATTATAGGACCACCTCCATTCTCTAATGTTCGCGAGCTTAAAGGGGTCATCAATTTGCTTGTTTTCTTCACAAGCTCCTATCCAACCCTCTACCTCTGAGTCAATGAAAAGAGAATGGGCTTTTGCTCCAAGAAATGCACACTGCTCTGCCCGGTAATTTAACGCTTTCTTAGGTATATTAGTTTCCTGATCCCAACCAAGGAGGGCAGATGTCGATGAATAGATCGCTATCTCATCAAATCTATTTTTCAGTTCTTGATACTCTTTATCTTCCATTGCTCTAATTCTTTTAAATAATGACACATATATCAATCGGCAAGAAAGAATGGAACAGCATAAAGCTTCAATTCATCTTCAGTCATGTCGAGTGATTTTGAAGCCATTTCAAGTGACTTCTTTCTATCACCTTTGAAATATATCAGCGGTGTGAATGGATTCACTCTAACTTGTGACTTCCAATCATCGCTATTAACATTTAATCTCCTATAAAGGGCCGTCGCCCCTTTACTTGGCTCACTAGCCCCATATAGAACAGAGGCTTTTTTTACCTCATCTAAAAGAATTAATGACCCCTTATGGTCGGTATAGCCAGCATATTCAAACCCTTCATCAATCACTGACTCTGCAAGGGCTCTATTGACCTTAGCTGCCCTGACATAACTTGTTTTCGTGTTCTCAGAAAACATATTTAATAAAGCTTCCCTCTCCTCTTTGTACCTCGAATCAACCATCCAATCATTAAGTCCAAGAATAGGTGGTTTTGTTTTTTTCAGCTCCTCCAAGTCTTTCATAAAGTTAGGGGCCATGAGTAAGCCCCATTGATGCGGTCGTCTTAGAACAGCTTTAGAAAGCTCAGCCGCTAAGTAAGATTTAAATAGTGGGTCAGCCTTGCTTTGATTTATTTCATCAAATACCCCTAGCACACTCTCCTTATAGTATTGTTGGCTCTGACTCATCAGCCTCTGTGAGGGTAAAACCAGATTAAACAACTCCGACTCAGGGGTCATTTCTTCACTACTCAAAGTCACTCCTTCCGCTTTCTTTAGTTTCTGGTCTTTTAATTCAAATTTACCGGACGTAAAATAATTAAACTTTAAAGGCTCAAATTTTGTGTTTTCGAAAAAATATCCTGACCTTTCAACGATACTATTAGGACCTACCTTTCTGTTACGTAATTTAGTAGGCCCATCACAAAATTTATGAAATGTCTTTCCAGAAGGAATCTCAATAAAAAAGCACTTATGCAAATTTAAGTATCTCCGGTAACCACTTATGCCGCTTAGAACTACTCTTTCTGCTTCCTCAATGCCTTTCGGAAAAATTTGGTCTTTATTTCTATTCTGAAGATAAACCTTCCAACTCTCAGACTGGCCAGGAATTACCACGTCGCCGACCAAATCAACTTCTTCCTTAGCGCTAGCTAAAAATTTATTGGCGGCTAGTTGTTCTGGCGTTCCTTCAAACTTCTTATCTTCAAAACTCTTAAAGGCTGACTTAAATTGAGAGTAAGTTTTAGCTAGTTTAATTTGGTCAACAACTTCTCTAAAGGCGTCAATTTTTTCAATTAAACCTTTTAACAATGCTCCTTGGCTTCTCGAATTATCTTTAATCTCATCGAGAAGAAAAGCAGGAGGGATGACAACTTTCATTGAATTATCAAATTCATCATTTACCGCATGAACCTTTTGTACATATTCCTCATCTCTAGAAACTTCAGAAACTTCAGGGTTATCTCGAAGGATTAGTTTAATCTGCTCAAGAACATCTCTTCTCCTTTTCCTCTGATCAGCTATATAATTAGCTCGATGATTATCCCATTTATTANTTAGTAAAGATTTCTGATCATTAAGNTCTTTCTCCAAGTCATTAGCAGTCTCTCTAATTGCTAAATCTAAAACCTTGAATTCTTTCCAATATTCACTAATTGGTCGACCAAACCCAGAGTCTGCTTCGGTACTTAACTTCTTAATATCATCACTTAGTGCTTGATACTTATCCATCTCAATAGATAGCCAACCCCTAGCCTTTTTCAGTTCCGGGCCCATGCGCGCAAGAAAGGCTACGGGTAAATTATAAGTCTCTGTACTCCTTAGAAGTTTCTCAAATGGGCGAGCCATTCTTATTTTTTTGTACCCATTAAATTCAGATAAAATTGATCTACTTTTCCACTGAGCAAACCCATAATAAGAAAGAAAGAAAACAGTAAAACAAATAGAGCAAACTTTAATTATTATCTTACGTCGTTTCTTTTTCTTTAACTTTAATATTTTAGAATCAAGGACCTTTTTATATTCAGTAACTTTTTCACTTATTCCTCCGCCTGGAATTAAACCAATTTTTTCAAATTCCGCCCACGAGTTAGTTAACTTTCTTCTGGTGTTTTCGATTTCATCTAAAGGAGATTTAAGGACAACTGAAAGATTTGCTTCTAGGTTATTAAATGNCTTATCAAACCGGGATTTAACATCTTTTGATTTCTCCTCTTTGTCCAAAAGGTCAATTTCATCTTTGATCCAAGCTTTGGCCTGATCCAAGGTTTCTTGGTTATTAAGGCTCAGTGAAACGCCATACTTTTTGGTTATTTTTTCNATTTCTTTTACAGANTTCTGAACAGCTTCAAGCATTCTTTGCTCGCACTGACTAGGGAGGTTTAAAAGTAATCTGTCTGCTATTTTCTCATCACTAGCTTGCCTTTCAGCATTCAACCACCCTATTGCCTTTTCCCAAGAATTGCCTTTTTTCAGTTCATCAAATGGCAATTGATCAAGACGGTCCACAATCGCCATTGCNGATGACTTATCATCATTTCCAATGATCTCATCAAGATCCTTCAATTCATCTCTAAAGTGTCTCTTAAGTATTCTCNTAGTTTCATCCTTCGCAGCCTCATCAGATGGATCAATTTTTAATATTTTACCCAAACATGACAAAAGGACTGATTCATCTTTGCGAATCGCTGCATCCCGATATTTCTTGCGAAGAAAATCTACTGANCCTTTCCATTCTTTGTATAGCTCTATGAGCCTGTCCGTAGANCCTACCTCAATTCTTTGAGGAGCTTTTATTGATTTTTCTTCACAGTAATTGACCCATTCCTCAAATAGTGGAAACNTCTCAAGTGCTTCAACAGAATCAATTAAAGGATCATCTTTCTCGGCAAGCCGAACAGCTTCTTCTGGATTTGATGCATTGAAACATTGGTCCAACCTTTCAATACAAACGCCGCAAAGAGAAGAAAAGCTATCAGCTGTCTCTCGAACAGAATCGTTGAGCTCNNTCGTCGAAAGAGCTGACCGAATCTCACTGGTTAATGACTTTGCAGGCGTTAACGCTTTCATTGATTAGAATTATTAATTTCTGTCACTATAAAGGGGCGAGGCTTACCATCACCAAAAACTAGAAAAATTTCATACTTTCCTTCAGGCAATTCGCCTANCTTTGGTGGAGTAAAATTCTTTAATNCTATTTCAGCTTCTTTTTTCTTTGATTCTAGAGATTCTATCTCAGCCTGATACTTTTCAATTTGTTTTATATTTTTGGGNGCATCAGGCCTTTTCACAAAAGTAAAATCCCAAAGACTTTCTCCTGCTGAACCAGAAAATTCATTTTCTATTTTTGCTGACAACATCATCAAAGCCTTTCTGGCAGTTGTACTATTAATATAATATGAAAGNTCAAAGTCTCTTTTATTTCTTCCAAANAGACGCCTCTTTGATAAGTCCTGACACTCACTTACAAAATCATCCACAAACTCTGTAAAGACTTCACCATCATTATCACTAACCTCCAATGAATTCCATAGATCAGGAAATTCTGATTCACAAAGCTCCTCTTTTATCTTATCAACCTCTTCCCGCTTAACTCCATCATCCCTTAAATTCTCAGCAAACTCTTCGATGAGAGCAATGAAGTAATTACGAATGTCTGTTCTCACTCGACTCTGATCCCTCTGGTCAAAAATTCTTCTNTAGCGAGTCAGCACATCATTATTTCGACCCAAGAGATTAATTGCAGTTTCCCTCAACTTCTTTTCAAATGGAATTGCTTCTTTTCGCCATTTAAAATATTCTCCACCTCCTTTATTAATGAGATGTAGCCTTTCATCTATCTGCATCTCGATTTTTGTTAGCAGCTCTAGGCCTCCACCCGAAAGACCTTCAATATTTATAAACATCTTTTCTTTTCTCCCTGCACCCAAATTTACTACCGCCGTTAAAGGGTCAGCTTTGTCAGCGCTTGGGCTATTGGGAGTAAACTTTAAAATCGCTTTGTTTGGAGAATATTCCTCTGACTCGGGTCTAGCTAGAGCATTAATCACGCTATTCAATGATTCATCTAAACTGATTCTTCCTCCAGTGTATTTAAAATGCGAATCTAATGGTTCGAAAGGAACACCATTCCACAATAATACATCAAGTGAACTTCTTCCCTCGGAAAATGATATAAGATTACTATTCTCGACTCCCCAAAAATTAAATTTAGAATCCGCTCCTTTGATTTGACGTTTGATCAAATAAAGGGAGCCCGCCCCCTGAAACTTTAGTTCAAGATTTATTGACCCTGAGATCGGGAGCATCTCATTATTTTCTTCTTCTGCTGTTTCAGGAAATTTATATTTTATCTTTTCGCTTTTAATTATTCTGGATGGAGGAAAGTCATTATTTAATAACCCATACGCTTTTAGATTAACCATTAACTGACCTTGGGCACCTTCAGAGAGGCGACGCAATGATTCCGGCAATACGAGCTGCTCAAAGTTTCCAGAGTTAAGGAAAACATATAATGATACCGGTGAGTACTTAATTCTCTCTGTTTCATTTTTAGAAGTATTCGGCGCTAAATCAGAATCATCCTTTTTAGAAATTTCCTCGGGCTTTAATACTTTTTCTTCCTCTGTATTATTCTTAGCCGTTTCATCTCGCAAAGAGTCCAGATAACGTTTTTCGGCAGTATCATAATTTTCTATTAGCTCATATATTTTTGCAGCCTCTGGCGATCCACTACTAAAATAATTAGTAAACACCTTAAACTTATCTAAGTAATTTCTTGCTACCTCATACCTTAGTTTTTTCTTCTCAACACTTGATCCGACGAACTGATTAATTTTAAGTTCTGTTAGTTCACTTANTGGTTTGAAAACTTTTTCTTCTCTAATCCCTTCAATTCTTTCCCTCCAATTTGGACGTTCATTAAGAACCTTATCTAGATATTCATTTGCNTCTATGTATTTTTGCTCGCTTGCAAACCTGTCGATATTAATTTGAAGCCTTTGCTTAGGCTGAAAACTTGTGAGGTAGAAAAACATGCCAGAAATAATGACTATTCCTACAAGCGAAGAAATTACGATGAGTTTTAAATTCTTTATATAGAAGGGATCATTGGTTGTATTATCTAATCCTGATCTAGAAATACTTGAAACCGGTGATGCCCCAATCCCTACCTTCGTTAGTGACGGAGCAGGCACATTGGTTCTAGATGGAAAAGAACCAGTACTTGCTTTGATGTTTGGTTCGTTCTGAGTAGACCGATTTTTTTGAGGTGTCACCTCTTCAGCGGTNGACTGATTATTTGGGTTCGGACTTATACTCGGCTTAGGCGTTAAAACTCCTTTAACCGCAAGTTGAGCAAGGTCCGTTTGTGGCGATTCTTGAGAAATATTATTCAATCGAACAATCTCTCTATTCGTTGGCTTCTGAACTATTGAACTTCCCGCTTCACATCCGATCCATTGAAAATCAGACATCGCGTCTCCTTCTTGGAAAAAAGTAGTGAATGCTATCTCATTAGGTGCACTTAATAATTTTGCTGACTCGCCAACTAAAAGTATTAATCTTTTTTCTATAGACTTATCACTGGCCTCAAAAGTAAGAATTGAATTCTTAGCNTTTGATTTTGTATCAACGAGTAGAGCTGCGTCTGCTGCTTCTCCACGTAGACTTTTCCAATTAGCTGCTGGTAATTTTATATTTCCTTTATAACTGGAAAGTTCAATAATATCAGAATCTTCAAGATATTTAGGTTCACCCTCAAATGAATCAAGCCAATCAAAACTNAATAAAATTTCTGCCGGATGAGTTCCACTCTTGGATAATTCCTCAGAATCACATATTAGATGATGAGCAAGGTAATTGGTTCTTCCTGTGTAATCAGACCCAGCNTCAACGATTCTTGTTANGACATGAAATTTAGTACCTGAAATATCGAAAATACGATGTGCGTATACTTCAGGAGAATCGCCACCCTTGGAATAGGAATACCGACTGACTCTCTCTATCTCAGAAACAAGCCTATCTCGAATCTGNCGGTGCCTGGCAGCTATAGTATATCCACTACGCCCGGGAACTAATCCCCGAGGAACGCTNGTATATATGAGTTGGTAAGCCATTTAGAACGGCCTCGTTCTTTAAGTTAAATTATTGGAAAAAAGGAACTAACCCGGGCCTAACCCTTGAAAGCGCCCATAGTGTTGGNACTTCAACATACATTGGATTTATCTTCTGCGGATCGGGTCCAATGCGAGAAATTCCTTTTTCATCTTCAAAGGTTACAGGAGTATGCCCAAATGCACTTGCGGCAAAATAGCATACGTCTGATGATATTCTTTCCGCATTAGCAACGACGTAGGGACAATGCTCTTCCATCATCGCTCTCACTAACTTGGAATTTGATTCGACAGCCCCGATGTTAAGAGTTCCGTCCTCGACTGGATCCTTTAAATTTTCTACCCCTATTTTATCTATCCATGAATCACACTTTCCAACGATTATTGCTAGAGGAATATCAACTTTTTCTCTTCTACCCAGACCTAGGAGTTTTTTAATTCGAACCTCGGTCTCTGCTAAGATTATATCCTGCTGATCGGACACTTGTGATTTGAATTGAGGATCATCGGAATCACTAATACTTCTTCTGAAGTCAGGATTAATTGTTGGGTCAAAGAGAAAGAAAATAGCATCTGATGAAGCAATATGCTGAGCTCCAGGTGAATTAGTTGAATCCTGTCCAGGTTGAAAATGTTCTCCAGCATTATCGTAAAAAACCAATGAACAGTTTTCATCATCAGAGTCAGCNCCGGATAGAGAGAAAATAAACGGTTTTGGCAGCGTAACCATCCTATCATACCTAGGCAACCTTTCATACATTGAGCCCTCTAACTGAGTCTTCGTCAAAAATGCCTGGGCTGAATTNTGAGCACTAAACAAATGAGACTTCATCTCATTGATAGGTGCATTACCAGCAGGATCAGCATCGCGAAATACGACNCCNAACTNTCTGAAGAGAGTCGTCTGCAAGAGCTTGATGAGAACAGTAAGATAATAGGACTTCCCTGACTGAGGCGCCCCGACAATAGAAAATATTTTGTGCGGNTCATCAAAGAAACCTGGNGGTAGGGTTCTTCTGCAGTGAGGACATGCAATTTCCGTGCATGGTATCCCGTATTCATCAAGTGCCTGCCCCTTATCATTGAACCTGTCAGCATGGAACCTTTGCATTTGTTCCTCTCCGAGTAATGGGTCTCCAAACAAAGAATCNTGNACGGCTACATGCATTACGTCGCCNCGATCAAATTTTANCCAGCAAGTAGGGCAAGTAAACTCACCACTGTCAGAGTCAATGTATCTGGTCATAGATGCAGCCTCTGGCTGATTATTTTCAACCCTGTCGGCGACTGGCTCATTTTCAGGCTCAGTCACTTCATTCTCATGACTTTGCTCACGTTGCGGCTCGATAGACATGAGTTGTCTAAGATAAAAACCAACCTCGCTGGAACCCTTGAAAACAGGAGTTGAATCAGGATCAAGCCCCATAGTGTCACGCGCATCAAAGACCTCATTTATATTTAACGGTCTGGTGGCAGCAGCCTTATTAGACTTATTAATTATCCATCCCCCATTCTTAATGTTTGTTCCCCACATCTGAATGTTTTCTTTTTTAGAAGACATCGTTGTGACAATAATTAGAAAACTTTTCCCGATTTGTATTGAGTGCTCAGTCCTAGCTTTAAGTTGAGCCAAGGTTGTGGGCCTACCATCAAGGATTATATTTCCATCAGGATGATCAGGCTGAGTGGATCTAATTTGAATTCCTTTTTTTGTCTTCTCTATAAGACAATGCTGATCTAAAACCGAATCATCAGACAAAACCATATGCGATTCTGTCCCCGAGCCGATAACAAAAGGCGCACTCAACCCCTGCTTAAATTCACCACTTAAACAATTAACAACCCCTAGACTTAATTTGTGTGCAAATGCCATTTGAATCGAATTTAAAATATATACCCTTAAGTAATCCAAAATGCTAGTTCTGAAAATAGAAAACCCCATTAATAAGCCGCTGGTTATCAGGGTATTTAGCTTGCTTTAAATGCACATTCCGTAGTAAAAATTTTCAAATGACAAATCAGGAGCAAAAATCTAGGCCTTTCACTGCAAAATCGATTATGAATCTGCTAGTGGGATCATTCTTCCTACTCACTTTTAATTCGGAAGCGCAAATAAAAACATACGAAGTGGTTTTCAACTCTTCTGCACCTGTATTAGATGGAGTCCGTAGCCCAGGAGAATGGGATAAAGCCAGTGAAGCTGCTTCTGATTTTAAACTTCTTAGAACCGGTGGAACTGAATCTAGTGAGAACATTCAATTCCAATTACTCTGGAATGATGAGGGGCTTTATATGATTGCCGAAACTGATAACACCTCCTGGGGAGACTGGGGTGGAAACGTGGACTTCGGCTTTGATGATTATAACATTTTCATTGATCCTAATGATGATGATGAGCCTAACGAAGGAAGCTTCGACGGTTACCATATTGGCATTTGGCAAACCAATGGGCTAATCACTAGATTTGCTGATGAGCTTGATGATCAGGAAAGGACCACTTTTTTAGAGGCAAGATACAATGCTAATTTTGGAAATAACGCAGGGTGGGCTGCTCCTAGGGAACTAAACTGGGTATCTAATCATGGCGACTTCGGGGGAGTTGTTGAACTCTTTATTCCTTGGACTGATTTCAATGCTGATGAATTTGGTACTCATGGATTATACCATCCGAAAGCGCCTGAATTTGATGATGTCTGGTATTTCAATATTGCAAAGATCGCTAGCTCAGGTGCCCTACCTACATGGAACTGGACATCTGGACAATTTTTTGCTGTGAGACCTCACGGAGAAATCACTTTTACTGGTGCCAGAGTCCCTTTCATAATTACTGAGTTTGGACCTAATGACGACAATGCAAAATCCAATGATATTACTTGGAACTCAGTTTCAGGAAAAATTTACGGTGTCGATTTCTCTACTGACATGATTGAATGGGAAGAGCTTGATGATGGCATAGAAGGCGAGGATGAGAAAACGACCTTCACCCACGAGGACGCGCCTGAGGGAAAGAAAGGTTTCTATAGAGTTAGGCTACTTGAGTAGTACTAGAATAAATTTGTAGATTACTTTAATTAATTTCTAAGGAAATGAATACTCCTCTCGTTTCCTTCCCAAATGAAATGCATCTAAAATTGTAGTGGAACAAACTATTTTCTAGATATGCCTATAAATCACAGCTCCGGCAGGACTCTCACATTAATTGGTATATTCTTTACATTAATAATTGCTTCCTCTTCTGAGGAAAAAAACGAGAATCTCAATCAAATTGATTTTGAAGTTCACTCAGGTTACTTCGTTTCGAATAAATTTGAGCCTAAAAAACCTCAGTCATTTATTGTCACAGCTGAGCAGAAAAGCTTTGATTCTGCTTTCGGAGTTGCCTTTGTTCAGGGCGATAAATCCAACCGCTTAAAAGAGGGATCATTACAATCAAGGCTTGTTATTTCTGCGATCAGGCGCGGATCATTTTTTTGCGAATTTGATGTTGTTTCGCTAACTAATAATGAGGGCGAACTCGAATTAAGATATAATACGAAGAAAAAAAAGTCCCAAACAGCAGAATTTTCTTGTCCACTAATCATTTCTATCCCGAAAATAGATTACAAATCAGTAAAATTCATAGAGAATGGTAAACTCATTAAGAATTTAGAAAAATAAGAGTTAAGTAACTAGTCATTAAAACAAAAATATGAAAAAAATAATTTCAACTCGTCGTAAATTTTTAAAGACCAGCTTGGCGAGCGCTGCCCTTGCCCCATCTATTTCTTCTGCTAAAAATCCTAACAGTCAGATTCAACATGCCTGCATTGGGGTAGGTGGCATGATGGGTTATAATGACTACAAAAATTTCAGTTCACATTCTAAGACTAAGGTTGTTGCCATTTGTGACGTTGATAAGAACTACTTGGATAAAGTTTCCAAAGAAATTCCTGAGGCAAGAACCTATACCGACTGGAGAGAACTCATGGAAAAAGAGGGTGACAAAATTGATTCGGTTAACGTCACGGTTCCCGATCACATGCACTTCCCTATTGCTTATAGTGCAGTAAAATCGAAGAAACATGTCTACTGCCAAAAACCTTTATGCCATGATGTCGCTGAGGTCCGAGCGTTAGCGGAAGCGACTCGTGAGGCTGGAGTAAAAACACAATTAGGAACCCAAGCCGCTTCGGGTTTCGGTGACAGGATGGGCGTTCATTATGTTAAAAAAGGGCTCATTGGAAAAGTGAAGCATGTCTACCTTTGTTCAAATAGACCAGGAGCTATTCAGAGCTACCGACTCGTTGGCCCAAGGCCTGAGAAAAAGCATACTAAACCTGATCAATTAAATTGGGACCTATGGCTAGGAACGGCACCTACCAGACCATACGCTCCTGAAATCTACCACCCAAGTAAATGGCGGGCTTGGCTAGATTTTGGAACAGGCTGGTCAGGTGACATTGGCTGCCACGTCTTTGATGCCACGTGGAAGGCTCTTGATTTAACCGCACCAAAAACTATTCATGCAAGAGTTCAAGATTCATGGAAAAATTCAAAACCTAGGAGAGGTGACACATGGCCNCAGAGTGATCATATCACTTGGACATTCCCNGGCAACTCNCTCACNGANAAGGACGAGATAACCATCGAATGGTTTGATGGANTNTTCTACCCGCCAGAAGAGGCACAAAAGTGGTACCATGGAGATAAATACCCACCNGAATCAGCACTTATTGTTGGTACTGAAGGAGCCGTCTTAATTCCTAACGGAGGAGGAGCAATGTTACTTCCAAGGGATAAATACAAGGGCACTATTAAGCCAGACCTTGATCCAAGAAATCACTATCATCACTTCTTAGATGCTATTCTTGGAAAGACTAAGAACGAATCCTACTTCGAACAAACAGGCCCAATGACTGAAGCCATTCTACTCGGAACAGTCGCCATCAGAAACCCTGATCAAAAATTGCAGTGGGATGCTAAAAATCTTGCGATAAAAAATAATCCAACAGCGAATAAATTAATTAAGAGAACTTATAGAGAAGGTTGGGAAGTCGAGGGCTTCAGCGCNTAAAGCGTNTTTATTAAAGCTCTCTTAAAAGNTCAATCTTATCGTAGCTTCCTTTNCCNCCCATNGTGGTAAACGCCATTCCAGTGATGGTGAAGTCTCCNTTGTCCTTCCAAAGGTCAATGGTATAACTTTTCCACTTGGTTGGAATGTCTGTAGAAAGCTGGTTAGATTTCCATCCAGTAGAATTATCACCCACGTAGTAAGTCCTGACNGCTTTGTTNTNCGGTGGAAACTTTCCTTTGTCNGCAAATTCAACCATCATNCCCTTCGCATCAACCGCCTTCATCGCTATNCTTATGTATCGAAATTCATCANTNGATTTCGGATTCTTCCGAACATTAAAGTCCCAACCTGGCAACTGACCAGAGTACCTCTGAAATCCTGAGACCGTTAAACAAGCCTTACCGGACAGGCAATCATCTTCATCTATGGCAGCCTTACCTTTCCCTGCATTAAGAGACTCAGCNAATCGAGGTTCATCATCAAAGAGAACCAAAGAATTGTCAGATTTTTTGTTTTTAATAAACCATATAATATCCGACAAATCGCTAGGCGTTAATATTTTATCGAATGTTGAAGGCATTAGTGAAAGATCGACTGGTGATAATGTATCAAGGTCAGAACGCAGGATTTGAGTCTCTGAACCGGCCGCCTTAATGAGTGAAATACTAGTCGCTGATTCTGAGGATAAAACTCCAGCATGTTCTATGCCCCCATTTAACTTGGCAATGTAGGTTCTATATCCTGCAGTGATTTCTCCTGACGGATTTAATATGTCTGCTAACAATGACTCGGCAGGACGCCCGGCTTCTCCGTCAAGTGGAGGACCCACACTAATTCCCTGGCCTTTGAATTGATGACACGTACCGCAATGCGCACCAAACAAAATGCCACCTTTTTGTATGTCTGGTTTATTAGACAAAGCTGAATAAAATCCTTTATACTTTTCCTTACCTTCTAGATCAACGTGACTTGCATTTGAGAGTGAGTTAGCAAGCGCACTAATTTCACTATCATCATGATTAAGTAACCGATACATCTGTAACTCGGATAGACTTATATTAGGAACAGCCTTCAAGAGCTCCTTGGTGGTATTATTATAAGCTAAGAGCTCTTCAACGATAACCGAAGCAAGGCGAGGAGTCGCTCTTGTTAAATGATCTATCAAGACCTTGGCTGCTACTGGACTCTCCTTCGAAAGAACAACATTAATAACTTTTACTCTAAAGTCTGAACTCGAGGCTGGTTTCATTAACCTCTTAACTGAAGACTTAACGACCGAAGGGCTAGCATGATGGATTAATTCAAGCGCCGCTAGCTGCTCTTTCTCACTAGCATCTATATCTGAAAGGGCTTTATCTGCCGCCTCACGTAATGAACCAGACACATCAACTCCATGCTTGTCTGCAAGCCCAAGGACTCGGAGTCTAAAGGCAGAATCAGGATGATTAACGGCAACTAACAGTGAACTGGCCTGCCCTGACCTTGCCGCGGTTTCAGCAACTCTTTCAAGTAACGAGGAATTCACTTTGGATTTTTCTGTAATAGCCATCTTAAAAAAGTTGCCCGCCTTACGTCCTAGAGAACTTAGTACGGCATTATCCATCCAACGAACTTTGGAATAGTTAGTTGCCAAATAAAGGAGCCCTTTAACCGCTTCAGGTGAATCACTTTCACCCAAACTCAATGCAAGCTGCAAAAGCACACTGGAATCAGTTTCATTTTCAAGCAGTCCTAAAGCTTTAGTGAATAGAGCATTATTCTTGTTAAAGGATTTATCCGAAGCCCTTAANCCGTGAAGCCTAATAGCATAATTATCATCACTCAAAGCATTGGATAAATTTGCGCCAGGTTTATATAATTTTTTGATTTTCTCTGATACAGATTTAGCAAACTTNTGAACATTACCCTTAATCGGTCTAGGTTCACTACTCACGGGTGCGACCCTCCAAATTCTTCCCCTATCACTNCCATTAAGCAATCCGTATTGCTGCTGCATATAACGAGGTATTGCAGAATAATCCTCTATAATTTCGCGGTACATATCAATGACGTACAACGCGCCATCGGGACCAACNCTNAAATTATTTGGACGAAACCATCCGTCAGTTGAAGTCAAAAACTCTGACTCTCTGTTCTTGGGGTGTCTGCGAACCCGCAGACCAGGACCGTCACGTTCAACGACGGCTCTGTGAACCATACTCTGTTGAGGCTCACAGCAGAAATAATTACCATGATATGCCACTGGGAAAAGGCTCGCCTTGTAAATTTGCTGACCACAGGCAGACGTGAAATTACCATTTGGCTTAGTCTCTCCTTCCCCATAAAACTTAACCCACCTCGGGTCAGCTCCTCTCTTACTCCTCCAAGGATGAGGTGTACTCGTTGGAAACGTATTATGGTAATTACTTGCCGTCTCGGTCAAGCTAGGCGTCGGAACATGAGGGTTCCTTTTTAGGTAGTGATAAGGTAATGGGACCGCATATAAAGACGGAACACTCGTAGTGATTAGGAACCGGTTTCCGACATCATCAAAAGTCATGCCAAAAGTGTGATTAGAACCACTCACGGGTTCTATGGCAGAACCATCAGCCTTAAACCTAAAATCCGTACGCCCCACTTTAACCGAACCTTTCAGACCTGGTCCGGTAATATCTCCCCCTCCCCATCCTTGGCCTGCATAAATCCAGCCGTCCGGACCCATGACAGGGTTATTTATAGCACGCTCCATTTCTCCGGTAGTGAAACCCGTGAAAAGAGTTTTCCTGATGTCAGGTTTATTGTCTCCATTCGTATCAGCAAAAAAGATAATGTGCGGAGCCGCCGTGATAATGATTCCATTTTCTACTACAATGACACCGTAAGCGGCAGGAATATCATCTGCCCATACAATGGACTCATCCATCCTACCATCTTTGTCATTATCTATTAGAAGCTTCAGACTCCCAGTCTGACCTTTTTGNGCTTCAGCCTTCAGTTCAGGTCCGACTCNTATACGGCGAATTGATTTATCCAATTTGCCTGTCTTGTTAAGTTCAGTGACATCCAAATGACCTTCCAGATTATAACCATAAATTTCAGTCACAAATAATTGACCCTTCGAGTCCCAAGCAATACAACTCGGATCTTTAATGAGTGGCTCTGAAGCAATGAGGTCAATCCTAAAGCCCTCAGTGAGTTTGAAGTGTTTTTTACTCTCTTCAGGAGAAAGAGGAAGAGGGGCGTCATCAGGCTTCGGAATTTCAGCCGAAGTATAATTAAAAACTAAAAGAGAAAAAAATAAGGTAGCGGTTATCAATCTCATTGTAATTACTATTAAATTTTAGCCCCCTCCTGTCCATTGTAATTATCCTTTAATATAGAACTATTATTTGGCCGGCTCTATAACAGTGGCATGCCTACTAGCTTTAGGGTCACCCGCGGCATAGAACAGGTCAGTTTCTTTTTCATAATAAATCATCACCGGATAGGCGATTGGTCCACTAGCCTTTGAAATCTTATGCCCCCTTTTGGCAAGATCCTTTACCACATTTTCCTTGATCCCATCATTAAGGGTGAGCCCACCTAAAACACCCACCGTACGAAGGGCCGAAGGATCAAAAGAATTTTCATGGTGCCTAGTCGAAAACCGCGAAGCTGTGACCGCTTTTTTTGGCTTCATTCCAAACTCAATAAAATTCAATAAACAGTTTAATGTCGTCTGATCTTGAAGGTCTCCACCCGCGACGCTTATTCCCATGATGGGAGATCCCTCTTTCATTATTAGTGTTGGAGTCAGTGTAATCCTGGGTCTTTTCCCTGGCTCGATCCGGTTAGGATGGCCTTTNGCNGTGTTCAAACTTCGTAACCTATTGCCATGAGCAATTCCTAGAGGCTCACAGATATTGTAGGGTGGATTACCGCTCGGAGTCGCCGCAACAAAATTTCCCCACTTGTCAGCCACAACACACGTCGTCGTTCCACCAGGACCAGGACGGTACTTTGAAGGCTTATCAACCAGAGCTTTCATTTTAATTGGATTACCTGGCCTAACACTAAGAGAAGCCGATTCCATATTAACTAATCCTTGACGAATCTTTGTATACTCATCTGACAAGAGCGCATCCATAGGAACCTTTGTAAATCTGGGGTCACCATAATAATAATCACGATCAGCCAGCCCCAACTTTAAAGACTCAGTTAAAGCATGGATATAGTTACCAGAGAGATGCCCCATCGCTTTTAAATCAAAACCCTCAAGAATTCTTAATGTCTGACATAGGTATGGACCTTGGGTCCACGGCCCACATTTTAAGATAGTGTAGCCTCTGTAGTCAACGCTGACCGGATCTTCAATGAGTGTCTGGTGCTCTTCCAAATCTTTTAGCGTTAGATAGCCACCATTCTCTTTATAGTAATTCACTAATTGCTGGGCAATGTCTCCTTTATAGAAACGGTCACGCGCAGCATTCAATTTTTCTTTTCGGTTACCGTTAGTTTCTGACTCGGTTTCTATTAATTTTCTTAAGGTCATTGCCAGTTCATCATACCAATCCTCACCACCTTGATCCAAAATCTTTAAAGTCGGTTCCGCAACTCTCTCAAAGCTCATCGTTCCATACTCGATTAAGACAGTAAAAAAAAGATGCACAGCTCCAGGAACAGGCACGGCTCTTATTCCTCCATCAGCAGGGATACCTTCCTTAAAATACTTAGGAATTGATTCCTTGTTCAGTGGAGCGCTTCCCAAACCCGAAAGTGTTTTCACTTTGCCTGAAGCTGAATCAAAAATCATAAACGGGACCTCAGACCCAATTGAGAACATTCCATAATCAACGACACTCGCAGCAAGCATCACTGAAACCGAGGAATCTGCAGCATTGCCACCCGACCGAAGAATTGTCATTCCTGCCCTAACTGCTCGTGGGTCCTCCGCTGCAACGGCTCCTCCCTTGCCCTCAGCATGATAAGTAAGCTTCGATTCAGCTAAAGAAAAACCCTTCGTAAATATTAATAGTCCGGAGAGGTAAATTAAATATTTCATCTTCAAATTATTTAATTAAAAAGCCAAAAAGGCAAAGCTTCAGTTTAATTTCGTAACTCGTTGATAATAATATTAATACAAAATATTTGATTTTTTTTAACTTCCTATTAAATGACACGCCCTAAAGATTCTCCCAATTAATTCGACATATCGATTTTTTTGTACAAAATCGCCAAAAATTAGTCATTAGAAAATTCAAAATTTAATGGAAATCTCACTTTAAAATCATCATCAAAATTTACCTGAATGCTTAATCTATTTCGGAACCAAAGAATCGACTTTTCCCAATTTTTTAGGCAAAATTTTTAAATATTTGTAAAACCAACATTTGGAACATTATTAAAAAATAATGCCCAGTAAATTTCCCACTACTAATTCATTCATCACAATGAAAAAAAATACCTATTCATATTTTCGTCCAAATTTTTGGGCGCAGTTATTAACATTACTATCGCTAGTA
>PAHQ01000028.1 GCA_002705125.1 Verrucomicrobiales bacterium
ACTTAACTAATTAATAACCTGTGGGAATATCCTCCCACAGGTTTTTTAGTTTTTTATACTTAGTCGGAAAAACAACTTTGAATTTTCTTTAATTTCTACAGGAGATCTCCACATTTCTTTGACGGTGCTATCGGCATTAATTGTCGTTGATTCCAATATAGCAATTTCTTTTTTCCATTCCTTCAGGTCCTCAGAAACTTCCACTGAATATACGAGATCACTACTTTGCCCCTGACGGGTAAAGCTAAAAGTGATGTAGTCTTTGGGTTGATCCTCAAGATCTAAATTTTGTATTTCTATTTTAGGAAGGTCTGCTCTGGAGGACACCGTTGGGTTCGAATTGAGAGCATATTCCATTAGGTTAACCATACTGTCCCCATCAGGGTCCTCGATTTTTGATACGGCTGGACCAAGGCCATTACTAGATGCCCAAGACTCGAAAGTTACTGCAGCATTTTTCCCTTCCGATCCAGGTGAGGTAACTGCTGGATACCAATTAGAAACTACTCCATGATTTTCTTGAGAAATAGTTTTGGGGTCCTTTAGATTTAAAGTAAACCCGTCACCGTCAGCACCTAAAGGCCAAGGCTCTTTATCATCATAGCTAAATTCTATAATTGGTGTGCCAGCACCGTATGAAAGCTTTATATTTTCACCAGCATTGTCGAGCTTGTTGCCCTCATCCCATTCACCTGCAATAAGTAAGCCTGTACCAAAACGGGACTCAAAAGCGATCCTATTTCTAACAATCAGGATGTACTGATTGCTTTTTAAAATGGTTCCTGCCTCAAAGTCAAAATCGACTCCCTTAGTTAATCTTAGATTTGCGAGATCCAAATCTTTATCACTAATGTTTTGGATTTCTATGTACTCAAAGTCAGAGGTGGTCCAGCCTTTGTCTTTTTCAGATTGGCTAGCTCCTTTTGGGTGGTAATTGATCTCGGTAATTCTAAGAGAGTTGACGTAGTCAATAGTGTCTGGGTTTGCGACTTTGAATTGAATAGGGTCTGACCAGTGACTCCATCGGCCTTCTTCATCCTGATGTCTCACTCTAGCTCTATAAGTCCTACCGACTCTGGCATCTGTAGGTGAGAATTGATAATTAGAATTAAAACTTTCTATTTGTCCTGAGAGTGATGGATTCTGAATTTCATAAATGTAGGGATCTTTTGCCATGTAGCCTTCAATCGTTGGATTGTAGACTTCTCCCAAACGCCATTCCATGGCGGCAAAATTACTATTAGATTGGCTACGGTAATTACTGGATGAAAACTTTAGATCGTCTACTTGGTAATTCTGATTACCTGTAAATGTAATTGTTGGTTTCTGGGGAATTGAGCTAGTATCTCTAAGGATGCTAGAGCGCATCCAATTACCTCTGGAAGTAATATATCTTCTTAAAACCTCCATCATACCAGCAAAGTTCTTAGTAGAAGCAACGTCGTAGTAACGATCCTTGTGATTGAGCCTTGGGTGGTTATCCCATAAGCGCCGATCCGCTTCGACTAGTGTCGGCCCTTCTGGAGACCAAACATCATGAGCCATTTCATCAATGAGCTTGTATCCTTCATCTTCATTATATATGAGGTCCATGATTTCGCGGACTCTGTTTCTGTAGTCAGTCCTGAAAGCTGAGTTGTTGGCAACTTTATTTTTGAAATCATGATTCCCATTACCATACATATTATTGGCCCATGTCAGATCAAGGTCCCAAGGGTGGACCTGAAATTTATTGGTTTCAGGGTTATGGTAGTAATAGTAATTCTTTCCATAAGCGATGTCATAGTGGTGGATTCCCTCCACGATTGTCCTGTAGCTTAGGTATTTTTCGACATCTAAATTTTCTCGCCACCAGTCAGCGTTGGGATTTTGATTGCGGTAGCCTCTGATAAAGTTGGAAACATCAGACCGGTTTTTGACCTGTGTTGGTCCTTGGTTATTTGAGGATCCGTTATGCCCTTCAATTTTGTAAAGGTTACCGTCTGGCATGCCATGTTCGTCAAGGAATTGTCCATCCATTTGTTCTATGGCAAGAAACAGTCCATAGTAGTCAGTGCTGTACTGATCATTACCCGTCGGGCTCTCATCATCGATAACGTAAAATTGCAGGTAGTGGGTATTGCATGCCTCAACACCGCATAATTCAAAGAGCTTAAAGCCAACGCTTTCGAAGAGCCCTTGTTCCCCACGGTGATTAAAATTTACTTGCTGAACAATTGAGGAAAAGTTCAACTTGTCCCATGTAGTTTTGTACTTACTGCCAGCTCTGTTTCTAGCCTGAAAACGTCTCCCTCGGTTGAAGTCAAATTTCCAGAAATTTTTACCGTACTGGTAGCGGTGAACTCCTCCCCTTGGACGGTATCTTATATGGTCATAGACTTTACCATCATAAACGAGAGTCCCTTTCCATTGATATTCAGACCCTCCATAACCTCCAAACTGAGATGCGGTTACTGATGATGCTTTAGTCAAAAGGAAATAGGTGGGTATGCTCGACATGAGAGATCCTGGAAAAGTGATTTTGGATCCATTTCTTCTTACTGACCCACTCCAGTCAGGAGTCCCATCATATACAAAATAGGCGAAGTTGTGATTGGTATCGTCATCATAAGGTCCTCGTATGGAGATTCCCGTTACATCTGTCGCTAGAATTCTGTATCGGATAAGGTGTCTATTTTTTTGTAATGACTTTGCCATCTTGACGGTAAAGATATCATCTCCGGCTTGAGCATCTCCGTTTGTACCGTTATCGACCATTTGAAGGACACTCCATTGGCTCTTGTATTCAGGATCCTCTATCTCGATATAGTTCCCTGGCTCAACAACTTGGTATTCAAGAGATACGTCGGATATGCCCTCGCTATCTGTAACCTTAGCCGTAATAAGAACTTCTTCGTTTGAAATAATGGTCTTGTCTCTTTCAAGTTCGCGTTCTAGTGGCCCGTGATTGACCTGTCTAATTTGTGGCGGGGCTTTTAAAGAATAGGACCGGTTCCTGGACCCGGGAGTAGGACTGGCATTAGAAATTTCTCCTCCAACTTCACCTATAAGTTCAAGGTCAAAACTTATATCACTACTATTGGCGCTTCGTTGATGGACCTCGACCGCGATCACATTTGTACCGTTAATGAATAAGCTTGGAGATACACTGTGTTCGAAAAAGTTTCTTTCGTTTGATCCTCCTTGACTCCTTGATGCTAAAGTTTCCGCATCAATTGGTCCCGCAGGCATAGAATCTCTGAAAGCTTCGACCCCATTCACATAGACCACTGCTCCGTCATCACGGACAAGTCGGAATAGCATACTTGAAAAACCGTCCACTTGTGAGACTTCGATGCTTTTTCTAAAGTAGGTAGTTATCGCTCTTGGAGCTGTAGTGAAGTCTCCATCTCCATCTCCGACGAGAGTTGCTTCATCACCTTCATTATAACCGAGCTGAGAAGGTCCGCTCTTCCATTCCCCATTGTTTGTTGAATCTTTTGTCCAGTCAGTTCCGGTCAGATCAGAATCATTATCAAGGTACTGCCATTCATCTCCAGAGACGATAAACTTTTTTGGGCCACCAGCCACAGTAGCTGTCGTTACAGGAAATCCTGAGGCACGCCAACTTCCTCCGAGATTATTATCTAGTGAAGGATTAATAAGTTCGATGGATGGACTTGCTTCATCCGCTCCCTTTAAGTCTCCTACAGTGGGCCATGGAAAACCTAAAGAATAATCCACCTCATCGATTCTCTTTCCTTCAGAGTCTCTAAGAACAATTTTTTCGCCAGAGTTTTTTAGAGTTGTATCGTTAGCGAATGGTCCAAGGGCATCACTGAAATTAAAGATCTCATCCAATGTACTTGGGTTCTCTGCAACCACTATATAAGAATGAGCATTCAAGATAGTCCCCGCTTCAAACGTGTAATCAATACCATCAGAAAAATACCAAGATGAGATATCAATATTCTCGTCACTATTATTATATATTTCTATAAATTCAGCTCGGAGCGTTTTGTCATCTTCATCGTAATGAATTTCATTGATAGTGACAGGGCTCGCGGTGAGTGGTAGTGGAACGATAAAGAGTGCACCAAAGCTTAATAACTTTAGTTTGATTTTGGAGATCATTTTGAGAAGTTTGGGGATTTGGCTTTAATTTTTACCTATAAGCTTCTTTTTAAACAATATACAGTCATTTTAGTTTCTTGTGATAGCTAATTTTCTTTAAGGAAATGCCATCAAAAATGAGTTATATGTCGATAATATTAATGAATTACATGATGAGGCCAAAACGAATCCTTTTAGTTTCTCTGTCCTTTATACTGTGTTCTTGTGGTGGCCCTGAATCTGAAAAGGGAGTTGCAAATTTTACAGTTACAAATTCTAAAAACGAATGGAGACCTGAACCTTTCGTTACAGTCGATGATTGGGTTGAGAGGAGAGCTCTTCAAGGGAATAATGAAGAGGCAAAAGGTGAGCAGCTCTTTGAAAAGATAGAGGGTCTATCTATAGGAATCGATTTTCACAATCAACTCAATGACGAGAATATTAAGAATTACCTTCTCAGTGGAGCAGGTCTTACGGTAGGTGATTTTGATAATAATGGTTTACCGGATCTCTTTTTGGTTTCTCAAGATGGGCCCAACAAGCTTTTTAGACAGACGTCACCCTGGAAGTTTGAGGACGTCACGGAGAGAGCTGGAATAGCAGATACCAAGTCATGGGGTTCGGGTGCAGCTTTTGCTGATATCAATAATGACGGGTCATTAGATCTTTATGTTTGTAATAAAGGAAACTCTGATGAGATCTACATGAATCAGGGAGACGGTACATTCAATGGTGGCTTTGTCGGAGGATCAAAGAATCCATTGCGAGCGCCTACGATGGTCGCTTTTGCAGATTATGATGGGGACGGCGACCTGGACTTTTATCGAACGGCTACAAGACTCATTTCAATGAATGAAATTTTTGATGGTAAAGTACTCACTCAAAAAGATGATAAAGGAATAGTCAGAGCTCACCCAACACAGGCTGACCAGTTTGTAATGATAGACGGCCTTCCTCGTGAGCTTGGAACCTACGATCGTCTCTTTCGGAATGAGGGCATAGCAGAAGGCGGGATGCCTAAACTGGTCGACGTGACTCGTAAGTCAGGCATTAATATTGCCCGAGAGCATGGTCTGGCTGCTGTGTGGTGGGACTACAATGAAGATGGTTGGCCTGATTTATATGTATCGAATGACTTTCACACACCTGATCACCTTTACAGGAATAATGGAGACTCAACGTTTACCGAAGTTACAGAGGAGGCCTTGGCCTATACGTCTTGGAATTCGATGGGGTCTGATTTTTCAGACATCAATAATGATGGTCTTTTTGACTACCTTAGTACCGATATGTCGGCGACCACACACTTCAAGCAGAAGACTATGATGGGCGCAATGATCGATACAGCATGGTTCCTTGATAACCTTGAACCGCGTCAATACATGCGTAATGTAATGCATGTAAATACTGGTACTGGCAAATTTGTTGATGTGGCATTTCACGCTGGAATTGATAGTACGGATTGGACTTGGGCTGCTATATTCGGGGATCTTGATAATGATGGTTTTGAAGATGTTTTTTTCACGAATGGGATTGAAAGAAATGTGCAAGACTCGGACCGTACGATCCGAATGCAGCAAGCGAGTCAAGGTGGAGCCAGTTCTGAGGAGTTAAGAAAAATGTTTCTTGATTCGCCAAGATTCAAAGAGAAGAACCTAGCCTTTCGTAACCTAGGAAATTTCAAGTTTGATAACTTAAGTGAAGTGTGGGGAGTAGACGATGAAACTGTCAGCCATGGTGCTGTCTTTTCTGACATAGATCGGGACGGCGACCTTGACATTATCGTTAACAATATGAACGACCCTGTCGGTATTTATAAAAACAATAGTCATCTTTCACAAAAGAAATCCTCTCCCAATTCTGCCCGATCTGTACTTATCAGTCTAAAGGGTGTTAACAGTAATTATTTTGGTTTAGGAGCGAGACTAAAAATGAAAATGACTAATGGAAAAATAATGAACCGTATCGTTACTAGTTCTCGTGGCTACATGAGTGGAGCTGAACCAATCACCCATTTTGGTTGGCCTTTTTCCTGGGGGAATCCCGAAGAACTTATTATCCAGTGGCCGAATGGCTTATCACAAAAAGTTCAGAACATCGTTTCTGGTTGGCATTATAAGATTTCTGAAAAAGTAGGGACACAGATTAAAAAAACTGAGGATTCTGAGATAAATAGTTTGTTTAATCAAATAGATGGAGCCCTAGGTATTAAGTTTAACCATAGTGAAAATTTTTACGATGATTTCAAGACTCAGCCCCTTCTACCCAACAGGCTTTCAAGGTATGGGCCCGCGCTTGCGATAGGAGATATTGATGGGGACGGAGATAAAGATGTTTTCTTGGGAGCGGCAAGAGATAGAGAAAGTGCTATTTTTATACAGAATAATTCAAATGAATTTGAGCGAGTCGCATGTCCAGCCTTGAAAGCTGATCAAATTCATGAAGACGTTGATGCGGTTTGGTTCGACTTTGAAAATGACGGTGATCAGGATCTTTATGTGGTTAGCGGTGGAGCGAGTCAGCCTTCCGAACATGAAGATTACCAGGATCGTCTATACCTGAATGACGGTTCAGGGCAATTAATTCGGTCGTCGAAAGGAATCCTTCCTGAATTCAAATTTAGTGGAAGTAGGGTAGCTGCTAAGGACTTTGATAATGATGGAGACCTAGACCTCTTCATAGGCTCTCGATTCGTTCCAGGAAAATATCCTACTAGTCCTGAGAGCGTTTTACTAATAAATGAAAATGGAAAGTTTTCTAAAGTCCAATGTGCTGCTAGCTCCTCTGGAATGGTCACTGATGTGAAATGGGCAGACATTAATGGAGACCAGCGCGTTGATCTTGTCTTAGCTACAGAATGGGGGCCTGTCCGTGTTTATGAAAACAAAGAAGACGGTTTCAAAGAAATTACAAAAAGCATTGGTCTTAATGAGTTTACGGGTTGGTGGAATTGTGTGCTCGCTGCTGATATTGATCAGGATGGAGACATTGATATTGTTGCTGGTAACTTCGGAACGAATACCAAATACTCAGCATCAAAAAAGAAGCCGGCAACACTCTTTGCTTCTGATTTTGGTGACACTGGGGCTCTCCAGCTTGTTGAGGCGCAATTCAAGGAAGGTAAGCTTTTGCCAATTCGTGGAAGGAGTTGTTCGACGACTGCCATGCCACATCTTTTGAAAAGGGTTCCCACCTATTCATCTTTTGCNAGCAAAACTATCAATGAAATTTATACNCCTCAGGCGATTCAGGAATCTATAAGATTAGAAATCAACACTCTTGACTCGATGCTTTTCCGNAACGANGGCAAAGGAAAGTTCATTGCAGAGCCTTTGCCTTTTCTCTCTCAAATGGCTCCAGTCATGGATTTGGCACTTGCTGATGTGAATCAAGATGGTCTAAACGAAATTATCGTTGCTCAGAATTTCAATTCTGCTCAACGTGAGACTGGCCGCATGAATGCTGGGCTTGGAGTCGTGATCGAAATGACAGCCGACAAAAATTTGAGTGAGCTTTGGCCAAGAGAAAGTGGATTCCACTCAAGATCGGACCCTAGGAGGGTGATTGTTGAGGATTTTGGTAGGGACGGCAAATTTGAAGTTCTCTTAGGTCAAAATAATGGGAAAATTGAAATTTTTCAGACAAAATCTTCCAGTTCCATAAAAAAAGCGCCAAAAGACGGGTTTTAAGCAGATTTTATTTCGGGNTCAAANCTTTTTAAGTCGTCTCTTTTCCCTTGATTCTTAAGTATTTAAATGATAATTTTTAGTGCTAAATATGAAGACCCCATTTCTTATTCTTTTTCTCGCTACTTCAATTGCTGCTAATGGTGCAATTACACTCATCGAAGATGATTGGGACACAGTAGGTGTTGGACCTAATGCAGGTTTAAGTGGTGGTAACAATGCAGCCTTAACTGCTGGTGTTGCTGACCCCACTGGCTCAGGTCGTGGAAATGTTGGTAGCGTAAATATTGGAAAAAAGAAAGCTGATGGAACTAACCTTGGAACTGGTCCTTGGGGTGAGCTTAGAGCAAAACCTAATGATGTTTTTCCGGCAGGAGCTATCGATGTTCCCGCTTCCAGTGTGCTTGGAGTAGATACATTTACAATGCAAGCTGATATCTACATCCCAGCGGATACAACATTTGATACAGATCCAGCTGCAACCAGTGCCAATAAAAATGACCGATTCAATTTCATAATGCGATGGAATGGACTTAGTCAAGGTGCTAAAACTCTCAATACTAACTGGAACTCTCTTGCTGCTGATACTTGGCACACTCTAAGCTTGACCAGCGTTCTTCAAGAAACTGACAAAGACGGAAATGCAGTCACGAATATCACACCAATTTTTAGTTTCTACGACAATACAAACAATGCTGCTGACGGTGTTGCAGCTTACATTGATAATGTTTCAGTGACTGTAACTACAAGTGCTATTCCAGAGCCTAGCGTCGGAGTTCTTGGAATCTTGGGGTCTCTAATTTTCCTCAGACGTCGCAGACGTTAATTTTCTTTAGAAGATTTCTAGTAAGCTTTTTTCTTAACAAAGATTAAAGTGTTAAACATACATTCATCTAATGATGGTATGTAATGAATTAGTTTCATATAAGCATGAATAAACTCACTCTTACAATCCTTGCGGGCTTTGCTCTTCTTTCTTTTTCTAATGCTCAAAACATTATCATTCTTGAGGATGATTTTGATACCACTAATGGTCTTGGCACAGGAAACAATGCTGGTAAATTGACCGTTGTTCCTGACCCAGCCGATTCTGGTCGTGGCAATGTAGGTTCAATTAATATTGGAGATCCTGCTGGGACAGGTTCTTGGGGAGAGGTAAGAGCACCTTGGCCCGGAACGATTGATCTTCCTAGTGAAACAGTTCCTGGTGACGACACTTTTACAATGAAAGTTGATCTTTATATCCCTTCGGATACAACATTTGATACTGATCCCGAAGGAAATGGTGCTGCTGACCGCTTCAACATGATTTTACGTTGGAACGGTATCAATCAAGGCGCGGTTAATAAAAAATGGGAATGGGATTCTCTTGAAGCTGATACCTGGCATTCTTTGGAATTTTCTGGAACGATTAGTGCGAAGGACAATAATAATGAAGTAACCGCTAATATTATTCCTATTCTTAGTTTCTATGACAGATCAAATAATGCGGAGATTGGAGTTGCTGCCTATATAGATAACTTTGTTCTTGAGGTATCTGTACCACCAGCACCGGATGATCCTAATCTGGCAGTCGAATCTAATTTTTCTTTTGGTGATTTAGAACAAGGTCAAGGACCTTATACTAAAGCTCTTACTCTTACTAATGATGGAGAAGATGAAATTCTTGAAGTGACTGGACTGAGTCTCTCAGGCTCTAATCAGGAATCATTTTCATTGACTGTAGATTTGCCATTGAGTCTAGATCCTGGAGAAAGCGTTGATGTTGAAATTCAATTTGACCCTGATGGAGAAATTGGACTCTTTGAAGCGGCACTAGAAATCAATTCTAATGACGATGACGTCCAAGTAAATTTGTCCGGCAAAGTTGGTGAACCCAACGTGATTGTTCTTATAGAAGATAATTTTGATAATATTCGGGGACTTGGAACAGGAAACAATGCCGGTAAAATGACCATCGTTCCAGACCCAGCCGATTCTGGTAGGGGTAATGTTGGTTCAATTAATATTGGAGATCCTATTGCAACCGGTCCATGGGGAGAGGTCAGAGGTTCTCCATCAGTCTTAGACCTACCCGCAGAGACTGTCCCTGGTCAGGAAACTTTTGAAATGCAAGTTGATCTTTATATTCCAAGTGACACAACTTTTAATACTGCTGATGGTCCTGACCGTTTTAACATGATCCTTCGTTGGAATGAGGTCACTCAAGGCGCGGTTACTAAAAAATGGGAGTGGGATTCTCTTGAGGCTGATACATGGCACTCCCTTAATATGACTGGTGTTCTTGCCGATGTGGATAAAGATGGTAACCCTCTTCAGACTTTAGTTCCGATTCTTAGTTTTTACGATAAGACCAATGACGCTGAGCCTGGAGTTGCTGCTTACATCGATAATTTTAAATTTAAAGTAACTACCCCTGACGAGGATCCTAATTTAGCCGTTAGTTCTATTCTTAGCTATAGTGAACTGACTCAGGGGGAAGGACCTTTCATTAGGAAACTGGAAATNATTAATTCTGGATCGTCGAAAGATCTTAATATAAGCGGTGCTTCATTCTTNGGNNCTAATAAAGAATATTTTAGTTTTCCTGAAGATACATTTCCTCTTAAGGTTGCTCCGAGTGAGACAGTTAATTTAGATCTCATTTTTGATCCAGGCGTGAGTCTTGGTTTATTTGAGGCAACTTTGAATCTTGAAAGTGATGACGAAAGTAATCCTGAAGTCGTAATAAATCTTAGCGGTTCAGTTGTTGCTCCATTCAACGGTGAAGAGCTCATTATCAATGGTGACTTTGAATCAGGAGATCTTACAGCTTGGCGTGATAATGCTCGTTTTAACCATACATCCGAAACAGTGCGTAGTGGCGAAGGTGCTGGTGAATTTAATCTATTAGCTGGTCAACAGTGGGGTGAGGCTCGACTTGCAGCTCCGTCTCCACCAGCGCTTCCGGATAAACCTCAAGAAATTGAAGTTACTTCAGATATGATTGGTAAGGCTTATGAATATTCTGCTTGGTATTATCGACCTTCTGAAGGTGGAATGGCACCGGATGATACGATCCGCATGATTCTGCGTTGGAACGGCATCACTCAAGGCGCTAAGGCTCATGCAATTACTAAAGTTGGAGACATCCCTACTGATACATGGTTCCAAGTTAAAGCTAAAGGTGAAATCCCTGAGTTGGCAAATGATGGGGAGCCGGTAATCTCAATGTTACCAATCTGGAGTTTCCAAGATGTTGGGTCGAATTCAGTAGGAGGTGAAGTGATGTACATCGATGATGTGAGCTTAATGATATCATCTCCTGCAGGACCTGACCCTCTGGCAATCACTAATTTTGAAATAGACAATGATAATGATGAAATTCGTCTTACTTGGAATGCTGTACTTGGAGCTCTTTATGCGGTAGACAGGAGTACTGCGCTAGGTGGAGAAAATGCAAATGAAGGTTTTTGGGAGGAGCTCGACGATTCGATAATTGCTGAAGATGAGGAGAGTACTTTTATAGATGAAGGCGCNNCTTCTCTNGGTGAGCCAAGGCTTTTTTACCGAGTAAGACTNATTTCCTTGCCTGAATAGGNTGAGCTATTTCAAGGGCTCTGAGCTNGATTTAANNCGAGTATCATTNTCNTTAATCTTTATNTTCACAGTTGAGACAACTGCCCTGTGGTCTGAAGGCCATGGANTNAGAACAATGTGAGCATTNGTATTGTTCTCNCCTACGATTTGACTATCNANAANCTCTGCTCCTTTTGAAAAAANANAGTCNATCCTGTCATGAAAATCATTAGGATCGTNTGGCTTNGTGATGTTAGTCCAAGTGTAGCCCCTTANCTTAATTTCATTTTTATGAACTTTTCTAAAAGTGTCGGTNAAGCCAANATTTACNACTTTGCTAGTAGCNGGAAATTTGACTTCTAGTGGGACTATTTTTTTTTCTGATGCTCGCTTTGTCCAGTCTTGAAAAGATGGTTCATTAAAGTCTCCAGTAATAAAAACGGGCCCTTCCAATTTGAGAGTTGGGATGACTTCATTGAGTAATTTGTCGACTTGATCGCCACGTGATTTATTTGCCCAAATGATTGCCTCCTCTGCCGTTTTAATAAATGGAGCATTGCCATAAGGAATTCCTTTTAGCTGATATGGTTGATAAGGTGAGGGCCTAAAGTGGACATTAAAAAAATGAATTTTGGTGCTTTCGTCTATATTAATTAAAGCTCCCCATCTATTAGGNGTAATCTCCTGGATNGGAAANCGGCTTATTATTGAAGTATTCCCNCCCTGAGCAATGTGATGCCAGCCAAGCGAATCAGCTATAACTTTACTAGAATCTTTCGATTTCGAAATAGTTTCCTGCATTCCTACAATATCGGCTTTCGACTTCTTAATAGCTTCGGTCGTTTGCTCAAGTGGTTGCCCTCCTGCAGCGCCCCCTACCCAAATGTTAAAGGTCATAATACGAAGAACTTTCTCTTCTTCACTAATACATAATGGTGATGAGATTAGAGAAAAAAGTATCAATAGAGTGGAGAGTATAACTTTGTTCACAGTTTTCATGTTTAGTTTTATATGACTTGGTATTTGCCTAATTGACTAAGAGTCAGTATTATATGTCCCCCTACGAAGAATTCTCTTTAATTCTTCATAGATTTGGAATCATGAAAAAACCTCCTCAAGAGATTCCCAAGATTCTGCTTTTATGCGTGTTTTTGATGTTTAATTCATGCGGATCAAAGCAGGGCCTTGATACGTCTAGTCCATCATCTCAGAATTTACAGATTGATCCTGGTCAGATTAANGTTCTACACCCTCATGAAAATAGATCAGTTGCGAATCCCAAAAGTCTTTTCACTGACCTTGGAGTTGAAAGGACAGGAGTTTCTTTTGTGAATGTAGTTGATGATGATCACCCCNTAAGTCGCCTCTATATATTGGGGTATGCATGTGGAGGCATTGCTATTGGTGACCTTGATGGTGACGGATGGGATGATATTTATTGTACTGGTGGGCCCAGAGATAGCGTACTTTACCGGCAAGTTAGTAACCTCGAATTNGAGGATGTTACTGCATCAGCGGGAGTAGCTGCATCTGGGAAGTGGAGTTGCTCAGCCCAATTCGTTGACGTAGACAATGATGGCGACCTAGACATTCACGTTTGTAATTATGCCGAGCCCAATCTTCTATATATAAATGACGGTAAGGGAAATTTCANTGAGTCAGGTCAATCAGCTGGCATTTCAGTTAATGATGCTAGCCTATCGGCACACTTTGCAGATTATGATAATGACGGAGATTTAGATTATTATCTTTTGACCAATCGCCTGATTAGACCGGGCGGATTACCAACAGCAAAAGANGCAGCCTNCACTGACGCTCAGGGAAAACCGGCACTNCGTTCTGAATTCAAGCCATTTTATGAAATTTATGATAAGGGTGCTGGCCAATACCGTATTAGAACAATTGGTCGACCAGATAGATTATTTGAAAATGATGGTAATGGAAATTTTCGTGATGTCACTAAAGAGGCTGGNATTGAGGACATGGCTTATGGTCTATCTGCCGTTTGGTTTGATTACGATCGAGATGGCCTAATAGACATTTATGTTGCGAATGATTTTCAGGATCCAGATTATTTCTATCGTAATAACGGTGATGGCACTTTCACGAATGTCATAAAATCGACAGTTCCTCATACGACATGGTTTTCAATGGGGAGTGATATTGGTGACCTGAATAATGACGGACTTCTTGATTTTTTTGTTTTAGATATGGCGGCAACGACGCATTACAAAGCAAAAATTGCTATGGGTGATATGACTTCTTTCAAAGATTTTATGGATGAGTCAGACCCTAAACAAATGATGAGGAATGCCCTTTTTATCAATAGCGGCACTCCAAGATTCATGGAGAGCGCTTGGCTAAGTGGGCTTGCTGCATCTGGATGGTCTTGGGCTGCCAAGTTATCAGATTTTGATGAAGATGGNCTCATAGATGTATTTGTAACAAATGGGATGAGTGCGAACATTAGAAATCCAGACGCGCTTTTACCAAGGATTGTTAATGGGCAGAGGAGAATGGTGCCTTATAGCCAGAACATGCTATTTGGAACGGAGGAATGGCAATTGTGGAAAGATTCAGGTCTTCAAAAAGATAACAATCAAGCTTTTAAAAATATGGGTAAACTTAAGTTTGAGGACGTTGCTAAGGACTGGGGACTAGATCACCTTGGCGCTAGTTACTCTGCGACTACGGGTGACCTCGACCGTGATGGTGACCTAGATCTTGTCGTCGCAAGTTTNGATGAGCCTGTAAAAATTTATAGAAACGAGAGTGATAGTGAGAGGTTAACAATTTCATTGCGAGGCAATGAGTCTAACCGTTATGGCATTGGTGCTATGGTCAAAGCGGAAACTGATAATGGTCAGCAGATCAGAATGATGAACCCTATGACAGGTTACGCCTCCTCTAATAGTCATATCGTGCACTTTGGTCTAGGAGCTTTGAGTTCAGTAAAAAATTTAGAAGTTCACTGGCCTAACGGCATTAAGCATTCATTTAGTGATCTAAAATCTGGAAATCATTACGTTATTTCACAGAGCGAATCAGATGGTACAAATGAGACTAAAAACACCAAGCAGACTTTGTTTTCAGAGGTTAATGAGGTGAGCGATTTTAAGCATAGTGAAACTTTTTTTGATGATTTTGAACTTCAGCCACTCTTACCTAATAAGCTTTCTCATTCTGGACCAGGCGTTGCTATAGGTGATACAAATTCAGATGGGAAAAATGAAATTGTAGTCAGTTCTGCTAAAGGACAACCAATAACCATCAACCATATTGAGTCCCAGGCGATAACTTCAAAAAAAATNCCTTCAGCTGATAGTCATTCTGTTTCTGAAGANATGAGTCCGTTAATATTTGATGCAGATANAGATGGGGACATGGATCTATTTGTTGTTAGTGGAGGAGTCGAAGCTGAAACAGGTTCGGGTGAATTAAAAGATAGATTGTATTTAAATGATGGGAGCGGCAATTATAATGTTGCCCCCGCTGGATCCTTACCATCATTGCAGGTGAGTGGGTCTGCAGCGGCTGCAGCTGACTTTGATAGGGATGGCGATCTAGACCTCTTTGTTGGAGGTCGACTTCGTCGTGGAGAGTATCCCACGAGCCCAAAAAGCACTTTGCTACGCAACGATACTTCAGACGATAAAATAGTGAAGTTTTCGGATGCAACTAAGGACGTTAGTGGAGCCCTTGAGAATTGTGGAATGGTGACCAGTGCGCTTTGGTCGGATGCGGATGGAGACGGATGGATAGATTTGATTTTAAGTATTGAATGGGGCCCCATTAAGATTTTTCTCAATAAGAAAGGAAAACTCGTTGAGTCGACTAGCCAGTCAGGACTTTCTTCATACAAGGGATGGTGGAATGGTTTAGCAGCCAGAGACCTTGATGGAGACGGTGACATGGATTATGTGGTAACAAACTTTGGACTTAATACTAAGTATCATCCGTCAAAGAAAAAACCGGCGCAGATTTATTATGGGAGGTTTGGAGATGAAAAGAAAGCCTCTATAGTTGAGGCTAAAGTCTCAGAGGACTGTATTCTTCCAGTGAGAGGAAAGAGTTGTTCTCAAAATGCAATGCCTTTCGTTGCTGAAAAGTTTCGAACCTATCATAGCTTTGCATCAGCCACTCTTACCGATATTTATAGTCAGTCTGCCCTACAGCAAGCCCAAGCCTTTGAAGTTAATTATTTGGAAAGTGCTATATTGATCAATGATGGAAATGCGAATTTCAAGATTAAGCCATTACCTGAATTAAGTCAGATCGCTCCAGGCTTTGGTGTGGTAGCNACAGAAATTAATGGTGATGGCATTGCAGACATTTATTTGGTTCAAAATTTTTATCACCCTCAAAGGGAAACTGGGAAAATGGGTGGAGGCATGAGCGTTCTTCTTCTAGGAGATGAATCAGGTTTATTTAGTGAAGTTTGGCCGAATCATAGTGGATTAATAGTTCCTGAAGACGCACGTGGTCTGTCATCTTGTGATTGGAACGACGATGGTTGGGTTGATTTTGTTATTGGTGTTAACNATNGTAAAATGAAATTATTTGAGACTAATGCTAAAAGTCGTAATGAGTTGCGTTCGCTTAAGTTACGACTTTCTTATGCTGATGGAAACTCCACTGGAATTGGATCAAAGGTCAGTGTATTGATGGATGATGGTACTATTCAAGCTGATGAAGTGAGTGCGGGTGGTAGCTACCTTTCTCAGTCCTCATCAGATTTATTTTTTGGTCTTGGCATTGATAAAATGGTGAAGAGTATTAAAGTTCGATGGCCTGATGGTCAGCAAACGATGCATCAATACGAAGAGGGCAAAACCATGATGGTTATTAGAAGAACCGCTAATTAGCGGCGCTGATGTTCAAGAAATTTTATTCACTAGAGAATTTTTTTGTCTTTCCACNAGTTGGGGTAATTTCAATTCTTCTATTTCTGAATGCTTGTAATAAAGGAAAGGAGATTGAACCAAATATTAAACCTCCTAATAATTCACAGATTATTATCCAGACACCTGCTGACANAGAGTCTCANCAAAAAATGTTGATAGCTCTTAAAGCGATCAAAGAATCAACCAATGATAAGAATAAATATCTGGGTGATCGNAGAGCTCGCCAGGTAAGAGAAATNATTAAAAATAGCNAGTNCAGAATCCCCNAAAAAACAGAGATGGTTNCATCATCGTATACTTGGTTGGGCAGAATTAAATTTGGGCAATGAAGAGGAGGGCATCAAGCATCTCAAATTNGCCTATGATTTACTTCCTGATGTACAGGGAGAGGTNGAGCCAAAGAGAATTTTTGAAAATATTTTTATGCTTGGAGTCGCTTGGATGAGACGTGGTGAAACCGAGAATTGTTGTTCAAGATTCACACCTGAAAGTTGCATTATCCCTATAAGTAAGAACGCCATTCACGTTAAGGAGGAAGGTTCAAGAAACGCTATAAAATACTTTAATGAATTATTAAAGAAGGCCCCTGAAAAATCGGTTTGGCACTACCGGTCCAAGTGGCTATTAAATATAGCATGGATGACGCTTGGGCAGTACCCTGATAAATTGCCAAAAGAGCACCTTATTCCAGAATCCTCTTTTCAGAGTGATCAATCATATCCGGTTTTTAGGAACGTTTCTTCAGAGTTAGGATTAGATACCTTTAACCTATCTGGTGGAGTGGTTATTGATGATTTTAATAATGATAGTTTGCTTGATATTTTCACAACCTCATGGTCTTCAGATGCGATACCTAAACTATTTATTGGGGAAAAAAACGGATCCTTTAAAGATGCATCATCTTCTAGTGGATTTGAAGGAATTTATGGTGGGCTAAACGTTGAGCCTGCCGATTTTAATAATGATGGTAACCTCGATCTTTACATCCTTCGGGGCGCTTGGTTGGAAGGTGCTGGAGATATGCCTAATTCTCTAATNCGNAACAATGGAGATGGCACTTTCACCGATGTAAGTTTTAGTCAAGGTCTTGCTGAAAGGAATTACCCAACACAGACGGCGGGTTGGGCTGATTTTGATAATGACGGTGATCTCGATCTTTTTGTTGGTAATGAGACGACGGGTGGGGCAGTAGCACCTTGCCAACTTTTTCGTAATGATGGTAATGCAGGTTTTACTGATATTGCTATTATTGCAGGTGTAACTAATGAACGTTTCACTAAGGGGGTTTCTTGGGGAGATTATAATAATGATAGCTACCCTGATTTATATGTTTCTAATTTCAGGGGTAAGAACAGGCTATACAAGAATAACGGTGATAGTACATTCACTGATGTCGCCGAGGAAAAAGGAGTTAGTAATCCGTTCTCAAGTTTTCCAGCCTGGTTTTGGGATTTTGATAACGACGGTCACCTTGATATATTTGTTGCAAGTTACTCAGGTAATATTGAGCATTTAGCAGCCCACAGACTAAATGAGCCGACTGAATTTGAGACGATCTGTCTTTACAAGAATAATGGGAAGGGTGGTTTTATTGAGGTTTCCAAGGAAGTTGGATTAAATGACCCTGTATTACCAATGGGGTCTAATTTTGGTGATATTAATAATGATGGTTATTTGGACTTTTATCTTGGAACTGGCGATCCAGGATTTGGAAGTTTAATGCCTAACTTGATGTACCTAAATAGAGGAGGTATCAAATTTGATGATGTTACGATGGCATCAAGACTTGGCCATTTACAAAAGGGTCATGCCGTCGCTTTTGCAGATCTTGATAAAGATGGAGACCTTGACCTTTTTGAACAGCTAGGTGGAGCCTATCCTGGGGATGGTTACAGAGATGCATTATTCGAAAACCCTGGCTTTGGAAATGCCTCTATTTCATTAAAGATTAATGGTGAACAAAGTAACCGTTCTGCTATCGGCGCGAGAATAAAAATAAATTTTATTGAAAATGGTAAAGTTCGTTCGGTTTTTCGACAGGTGAGTTCTGGTGGAAGCTTTGGCGCAAACCCACTGAGGCAGTGCATTGGTATAGGTAAAGCCCAGGTTGTTGATTCGATAGAGATTTATTGGCCGACCACTGGAAAGGTTCAAAAATTTGAGAACATCAATGCCGGTTCAATCATTGAAATCAATGAAGGTAGTGATCAAATAAGATATATAGTTAATTAGGACTTACAGATGCCTAAAATTTTAACTCTGTATTTTTTTGGGATAGTTTTTTTGATCTCACTAGTTTCTCAGGTGTTTCTCGAAAACACCGGAACCAACGTAAAGCTAAGCCCGGCTCAATCCAAGCCTTCGCCAAAGGTACTTTTTGATAGTCTATGTAATTTTGCGTACGATATACGCTACCAAAATGGTCTAGTACTGAAGTTTCATAAAAGATTAGCCAATCTAAAAATGGTAGAGATGCCTTATAAAGCTCTTCTGTTGGTGCCCCTTTAAGGATTAGCTCATCCTGCCAGTCTCCTGGTATTGGTGTGATTTCCTCAGAGAGCCAAATATAACATCTTTTTTTTGGACGAATGAATGTGAATCCATTCCCATGCCCGTACCAACCAGCACAAGACCCGTACAATTCAATGTGCCCGTTTTGCCATGGGAGACGATAACAGCTTGTTCCTTTAACTCCTTTTGATGGACTTCTCTCGAAGCCTTGTTCGATGAGAAAATTCCCCTCAGGTTGTACAACGTCTGATCCCCAGAAATACATATGCTGTTGAATTCCTTCCGAAAGGTCTCGGAAGAAATAAGGTGCAACAGTCGAATTTGGGGGTGGAGCAAGGGACATAAACGCAATTAAGTTGCAATAATAATACTTCACAAGTATTAATGCACCAGAATTATAACAGGAATTTCTCNCCAGATATTCCAATCAACGAATAGTTAGGATTAACGCCTACTAACTGCCGGTAAGCGAATGAACTGCTGACAATAAATCAGTCTACNAAATGCATTAGGTNCTNTTATTTTTCAACATTATTATTGCTTTGTTAGATAATAAAATTCAGTGATTTTTCGAAGTCATCGCTTTACTTTTATTCTAAATTGAGCATTTTTTAATCTCCCCAAATAAACCCTCTTTAAAATCCAAAACTTAATTTCATTTTCCAATGAGAAATTCTTTCTTTTATTTATCTATTTTTATTCTCTCAGTTTCTTTTTCATCTGCTGACCTTATCAAGGTTGAAGATGGATCGATAATTTCTGGTAAGGTTACCGGGTTTGATGNAAAAACTATAAGTTTAAAGACCGATTTTGCAGGGACTATTAAGATTGATAGGGATAAAGTTGTATCAATAAAATCAAAAGAAGTTTTTTCTCTTAAACTCAAAGGAGGAAAAAACGCTAGTGGATCTATAAGTCCTAATGGAAAGAAAATCAGGATAGCAGAAGATAAAAATGTATCCTCTATAGATTTTTCTGAAGTCGTCAGCGTTAATCCGGTGTCTGCAAAAATTCCCGGAAGGAAGTGGTCTTTTAATACAGGTTTTGACCTTCTTGGTAAGCAGGGAAATACAGAAGAGCTAAGCCTTGGAGCAAATCTTGTTGTCTTACGCAAAGGTCTGAAAGATGAACTTAAATTCAATCTAGAATATGAAGACCGAGAAAAAAATACTGAGAAGACTGCTGACCGTATTGGTGGAGGAGTGGCTTATGAATACTTTTTTAAGGATTCGCTTGGTTGGTACCTTAGGTCAGAACTTGAGAGTGATGACGTGACAGCTGTCAACNTACGTTCTACAACTGGTGCAGGAGCTTCGTACCGTTTATTAAACAGGGATAAGCAAACTCTCGTCGCACGTTCTGGTCTTGGTTACCGGTTCACTGACTATGACACTGGCAAGAAAGAAGAATCTTCAATGACTTTAGACTTGGGAGTCACTCATAAATATCAACTTAATGATTCGATTTCACTCTCTACTGACTTGAGTTATGTTCCCGGTATTGGAGGGTCTGGCAATAATCGCTTTGTTCATGATAGCGCTATGGTTATGCCGGTAGGAACAAGTGGTAAATGGAGTTTAAAAATGGGCGTGAAAAACGAGTATGAGACAGAGCCGGCAGTACTTGAAAAGCTTGATACAACATATTACTCAAGGATGTCTTTTTCTTGGGATTGATNATCATTGAGACAATGGAAAACGATGCTCGCAGAATTTAATCANCTGCGCTAAATTAGATCTATGCCCTCTAGAAAAATCAGTCTAATTTCACTCTTCTTATCATGTTTGTTTATCCAAATTTCAATNGGTCAGCAGCGGANTTCAGAAAATGAGCCAAGAATAAAGGCGTATTTCCAAAAATTTCCTAAATCTGATTCAAATGAGGATGGAGTCTTGTCATTACAAGAACTCCTTTCACATATGAGAAAGATGAGAGAAGGAAACAATAACTCCGAAAGTGAAAATCAATTTAAGCCGGCACCTGAAAACACAGACATTCGTTATTCTGACAAACATAAGAGAAATGTTTTGGATTATTATCCAGCTAAAGAAAGCGAGTTACCAGTACCCGTATATGTATGGTTTCATGGTGGAGGGTTTAGTGGAGGAGATAAAGCAAGCGTCAGGAAAGGTGGTGCTAAAATGATTAAGGAATATCTCGATAATGGTTACGCTGTCTTTAGTTGTAATTATCCCTTCATTAATCAGAAGAGTAATGTTTTAAGAAATGGTATGCTCGAGGAGTATGTTAAGAATAATTATATTTCGCAGGATGGTCCGGAGCATCAGAAATCTAGAAATGAATATATAAAAATTTTGCGACATTGTGGTCGCGCAATCCAATTCATTCGTTCAAAGGCTGACGAATGGAACATTGATCCTGAAAAGGTTTGCGTGGGAGGTGCTTCGGCAGGTGCAATCATAAGCCAATGGCTAGGATACAGTGATGATCTTGCCGTTACCGATTCAAATGATCCTGTTGCTAAGCTTAGTTCTAGGGCACAGGTGTCCGTTGGGCATGTTCAACCGGTTGGAACCGATTCTCTTGTCATAAAATATATGGATAAGGGAGAGGCTCCACTTTTCTTATATTCTAATGCGCCCAAAAGAGATGTGATTCATCATCCTATTAACGCCACGAGAATAAGAGANAAGGCAAAAGAGTTAAAGATTCCTTGTGTTGCTGTCGGTGGTGGGAAAAATGAATTACCCGTTCCTAAAGAAGGAAGTTCATGGTTGAGTATGCAATTAGATTTCTGTGCAAAGCATTTGAAAGTCGCCTCTTCCAAGTAGCTCTTTTAGGCTAACAAAATTTCAGTTAACTTATGTGCTCCAAAACAATATTACTTTTGACTGTATTTGTATTTTCTCTAAGAGGTTCATTAATCGCTAATGACCACCATAAGGAAATCACCTTATGGCCAGCAGGAGAAGTTCCAGATGAGCCTAAAGATATCAAAGAAAGAAAAAAGCCCACTANAACTGATGCTTCGGGCAAGATGAGAATAGCCTATGTTGATAATCCAACGCTCACAGTTTACAGGGCCTCTGAGGAAAAAGCTAACGGGACAGGAGTCATTATCTGCCCGGGCGGTGGTTATAATATTTTAGCNTGGACTCATGAAGGAACTGAAATTGCCGAGTGGTTTAACTCAATAGGTGTTTCGGCATTTATTCTCAAGTATCGCGTACCGCGTAGGGATCCAGAAACTCCTCATTCGTTGCCTCTTCAAGATGCNCAAAGAGCAATAAGAATAGTTAGATCTAATGCCAAAAAGTGGAATGTTGATCCAGACAGGATTGGGTTGTTAGGTTTTTCAGCTGGGGGACACTTAACCGTTATGAGTGGAGTTCATTACAACAAGAAAACTTATCCTAAGGTGGATACTGCCGATGACTTCAGTGCTAGGCCNGATTTTCTGATGCCTATTTATCCGGCATATCTTGGAAACCGAGTAAATAAAGATAAGTTATCGGAACTTATTAATGTTAATAAGAATACACCTCCAACTTTTATTGCTATCACTCACGATGATTCTGATCGCTCATATTATTCAGCTTTACTATATGCGGCCCTCAAAAAGAATAATGTTGTAGGAGAACTTCACATATATTCGAAGGGTGGCCATGGCTATGGGATGAGAAAATCCAATAACCCTGTCCATACATGGCCAGACAGATGCCGTGACTGGCTTGGTTCAATGGGGTATCTCGAGAAGAAGNAAAAGTAATTTTCTATTCTGCGGCTTTTACGATCGCCTCTGGAGTCATGGATAATTCTTTCATGACGACATCACCTGGCGCGCTGATCCCGAACCTGTCTATTCCAATGACCTGACCCTTGTCACCAACATACTTCCACCATAAGCCACTAACACCGGCCTCAATAGCAATTCTCTTTTGACAAGAGCTTGGTATTATTTCTTCTTTGTAATCATTGCCTTGTCGGTCAAATCTTTCAAAACATGGAATAGAGACAACGCGTACACCTGCTCCTAACTGGACTGCCGCTGCAACAGCATGTTGGACTTCACTACCACTAGCTAATAAAATTGTATGAAGCTGATCGGTTTCTTTCTTTACAATGTAGCCTCCTTTAAGTGTGCCTGAACGCCTTTCTTCAGGGCTAATGTGATTGAGGTTAGGTAGGCCTTGCCTAGTTAACATCAACGCAGTGGGACCATCTTGGCGTTGCATTGCACCAACGAAAGCTCCAGCAGTTTCTTCAGGGTCGGCTGGACGTATTACGTCAAGGCCAGGAATGACNCTAAGACCACTGACCGTCTCCACTGGTTGGTGAGTAGGACCATCTTCTCCAACTCCAATTGAATCATGAGTGAAGATGTAGGTCGTTGGAAGGTGAGCGAGTGCTGCCAGACGAATGGATGGACGTAGATAATCCGCAAATACTGCAAAAGTCGCACCACTAGCCCTAAAGATTCCATCATAAGCTATCCCATTCATAATAGCGCCCATTCCATGTTCTCTAATTCCGAACCAGATATTGCGCCCTTCTGAAGTGTTATTTTGCGGCTCAAAGTCACTAGCTGATTTGATATAGTTCTTAGTCGAACCGTAAAGATCAGCGCTGCCTGAAACAAGCATAGGCATTGCTTCAGCGATTGGTTGTAGTACCTCTCCTCCAGCAGCTCGAGTAGCCAATTTGGCATCCTCGTCAAAATTAGAAATAAGTTNACTTAGGTTTTCGGGTACTTTACCTTCTAAGCCATCCTCTAATAATTTTGATTTTTCTGGATTTGCAACTTTCCACTCGTTGAAGATGGTTTTCCATTCTTCGTGTTTTTTTGTAAGTTCTTCCGCGTTCGAGGAGAAATAAGATTTTACGTCCTCAGAAACATAAAAAGTTTCCTCTGGTAACCCNAGACCTGCCCGAGCAGACTCTGCAAATTTTGCTCCTCCCTCACCGTGTCCCGCTGCTGTTCCAGCCACTTCTGGAATACCACGGCCNATCTCTGTTTTACAAATAATAAGTTTTGGTTTCCCATTATTATCAGACTTCGCATTAGAAATTGCTTCTTTGACAGCATTTATGTCATGACCATCTATTGTTTTTGTATCCCATCCCATGGCTTTAAACCGTGCACCAGTATCTTCGGTTTGAGTCTTCACAGCCATTGCGTCTAGAGTCACGTCATTTGAATCATAAAGTAAGATAAGATTATCTAGATTGAAGTGTCCGGCGAAGGCTGCGGCTTCTGCAGCGACACCTTCCTGAAGACATCCGTCTCCTGCAAGGGCAAAGACGTGATGGTTGAAAATCTCATGATCATCAGTATTAAACCGTGCGGCTGCCATCTTACCCGAAACAGCATAACCAACTGCATTCCCAATTCCTTGACCNAGTGGTCCTGTCGTGGCTTCGACGCCNGNAGTTTCTCCATACTCTGGGTGTCCTGGAGTTTTACTACCTAGCTGCCGGAAATTTTTAACCTCCTCTAATGAGAGGTCATACCCAGAAATGTGTAACCAAGAATAAATGAACATTGATCCATGACCTGCTGAGAGAATAAAACGGTCACGATTAATCCATTTAGGATCAGAAGGATTGTGAATTAGGGAATCACCATAAAGAACGGCTCCTATTTCTGCGGATCCAAGGGGTAATCCAAGGTGTCCTGATGAACATTTATGGATGGCATCAATGGCCAGCCCTCGTGCATTGTTTGCGGCTTCTGCTAATATATCGTTCATTTTTTTGGACTATTAACTTAAGTTCACCCTCCTAAACGCGCAAGAAACAAGAATAGCATTGCTAAATGCTTGTTCAACAGGTGCTTATATGAGAAAATCTCCTAAAATATAGTCCCTATGAAAGCANTTACCTCCACAATTTGTATTCTTCTCTTATTAAATTCTCTAAATTTTGCTCAAGATTCTATTGGTTTTAGTTTCAATAGTGATCGTGATGATACTCCCATGGACGAAAATACCATAGCCGGTGTNGTTCCTTCATCCGGATGGGTCAGTACNGATGGTGCAGGTGCAGGTGCTAACGGAACATTGGAGAATAATGGAGTTACCATTGATTGGAGTAGTAACGGAACATGGAATACAAACAACGGGGTCACTAATGGAGACAACCATTTGATGAATGGCTACATTGATGCTGTTGGAGGTGATGGATACTCTGACATTAATATTAGTGGAATTGATACTTTTGCTTTTGGTGCGGGATACGATCTATATGTTTATTTTGGTAGTGATGGAAATGGCAGGACTGGAAAAGTGGCTTTGCAAGACGGCGAGACATACTCATACAGCACCTTTTCTCAGCAAGGAGGAGGGTTCCCAGGTAGTTATATAAGAACTGAAGATGTTGGTGACGGTAACCCCAATGCTAATTACGCAATTTTTGAGGGGTTAAGTGGTGATACTCAAACGTTGCAGATAATTCGAGGATCAAATAACTCAGGCTTCCATGGTATACAGATCGTTTCGCTTCAGGTCTTTGATGAGGATGAGGATGGACTACCCGATAATTGGGAAATTAACAATGACCTTGATTCTGAAGATAATGGTGATGAAGATCCCAATAATGGGGCCGAGGGAGACCCTGATCAGGATGGGNTNACAAATATCGATGAGTTTGAAAATGGAACNGACCCACAAGATGCTGACACTGACGACGATGACTTGAATGATAACGTAGAGACTAATACTGGTACTTACGTAAGTGCTACAGATACTGGGACAGACCCCAAAAATGCTGACACGGATAAAGATGGGTTGCTTGACGGGGCCGAAGTTGAAAACGGGACGAATCCACTATTAGAAGATACTGATGGAGATAAATTTTCTGATTTCGTTGAGGTAGAGGCTGGCACTGATCCGGTCGATGAGAATAGTTTCCCCGATGTTGAACCAATTGATCCTCCTGTCGCGTATTGGAGTTTTGATGATCAAGGTGAAAATGAAACAGTTGACTTGAGAGGTGAATATAATGCCACAGTCTATGGAGATCCGGAATATGTGACCGGTCATTCAGGAGGAGCTAGTGACTTTGCAATTCAATTCGATGGGATTGATGATTATGTTTCCAGCGAGGCTCCAATTCTTAACGAAAAAACAGAATTTACGATGTCTGGTTGGGTGAACTTTACAGAATCACAAGCTAATAGAACGGGTCTTTTCGGNCAGAATGATCTCGTAGAATTTGGAATGATTAACGCAAATCAGATGCAATTATGGACTTCAACCGCTGGTTCTGTGAATGTNAGCCTAGGACCCACAAGTGATGGTTGGAGACATATTGCAGTAAAAGGAAATGAGGAAGGGCAATCTGTATATCTTGATGGAGAATTGGCNGGGACAGGTGGTTCCCCGGTCCCTTTACCAACTTCTGGATTTAACTTTAATATTGGTGGTGGAGGTGTTTATGATGCCTCCGGCAACTGGTTCATTGGTTCAATCGATGATGTTGCGGTCTGGGATATTGCCTTACCTGATGAGGCTATCTTAAATCTAGCAAGTGGAGTCCTGTTACCGGGCGGTCCACGGGAGGACACTGACGANGACGGCTTGCCNGATGAGTGGGAAGAAAATAATGATCTTGATCCTGAAGATAATGGAGAAGTTGACCCAAACAATGGACCCGAAGGAGATCCAGACCAGGACGGTTTGACTAATCTTGAAGAATATGCTGCAAAGACAAGTCCTCAGGACGCTGACACTGATAAAGATGGTCTGAATGATAATGTTGAGACAAATACGGGGGAATTTGTAGACGNNACAGATTCAGGTTCTAACCCTAATAAAGCTGACACAGATGGAGATAGCCTAAATGATGGATTTGAGGTCGAATCTAATCCATTCGTCACGGATCCAAATAATGCAGATACAGACGGAGACCGACTCACAGACGCTGNNGAAATAGGTAATCAAGATAATCCAACTGATCCAACTAAGGAAGATACTGACGGTGGAGGAACATCAGATTCAGTTGAGATTGCTCTTGGACTTGATCCCTCTAACCCGGCTGATGATGACACCGGAGCTGGAGGCGGCACCAAAATAGGAATTAATTTCAATAGTGACCGAGGAACAGACGCTGAGCTGGGCCCTGATGAAATAGCTGGGTTACCTGAGGTTGCTCAGTTGAATTGGAATAATAGTGCTGGTGGCGCTGATGCGCAGGGCGGAGCAAATGGTTCACAAGCTGATATTATAAGTCCTATTGAAGGAGTTATCGTTGATGATACGGGTGGAGATTCAGGTGTGACTGTGGACTGGGCCTCTAATGGAACTTGGAACACAAACAATAGTTTTGAAAGTCCAGACGCAAAGTTGATGAATGGTTATATTGATAATATTGGNGGTGGGGGATTTGCAACTGTGGATTTCCAAGGTATTCCCTACTCCTCTTATGATGTTTATGTCTATTTCGGCAGTGATGGAAATGGTCGAACCGGAGACGTTGAAAGCACAACAGCTGGTCAAAAATTTTCATATACTACTGATTCCCAAAAAGGTGGTTTTGATCCAGAAATTGATTATCTGTTAACTGAAGATGAGACGGATTCTTATCCTCCTTCCAACTATTGTGTGTTTAAAGAACAAAGCAGTCCTGACTTTTCTGTTCTAATTAACCGTGGGTCAAATAACTCAGGGTTCCATGGTATTCAGATNGTGAGTCTTGGGCCAGGAACACCATTTGAGATGACGGACATTATTTATAACAGTGAAACAGATGAATTTACTCTGACTTGGAATTCAAAACCCAATCAAATTTATGCACTTTATGTTTCTGAGGATCTTAAAGAGTGGGATTTTGATTTAGATGATAGCATCATTTCAGATGGAGATACGACAACTTACGGGCCTTTTGAGAATCCNATGCCTGGTTCAAAACAATTATTCTTCCAAGCCCAAGAGACTGATGAAGAATAAATTTTATAAAGAATCCGATTAAATATCATTCATAAAAACGCGCTCCCTTCAAAGGAGTGCGTTTTTTATTTAATCAGATTTTCCTTAAAATTCGCGTTCTTTGTTGCAGGGTGTAAGTTATTGGTTCTCAGGCAATCCTTTAGTTTAATGTTGATNTATAATTTGTGAACTGTCGCNCAAACTCCTTATGAAAAACTTCCAAATCATCGCATCTTTTTTATTTATTTTTTTGNCTTATTTTTCTCTCNATGCAGAGTCTGAAGTTATTATTAATGAAATTCATTATGATGTACCCGATAAGACTATAAGAGCTGAGTTCATAGAGCTTCACAATTCATCGAGCTCAGCCATTGATATATCAGGATGGANAATTTCTTCTGCAGTTAATTTTGAAATACCTGAAAACACCATCATTGAATCAGGAGGATTTTTAGTTATTGCTGAGGATCCTGATACTATTTTGTCAGAGTGGGGAGTTAATGCCNTCGGACCATGGTCAGGAAGTTTAGCCAATGAAGGAGAAGTAATAAGGTTAAGAGATTCTTCTGATTCTACNGTCGATGAGGTTGATTACAAATCAGGATTCCCTTGGCCAGTAGTGGGTTCNTCACCAGGTTATTCAATTGAATTAATTAATCCTATTCTNNAAAATGATATTGGCGGAAGTTGGCGATCTTCGATGGGTACTACTGGGACTGATGACTCTATTTTAATTAATGGAGGTGCAAATTGGAAATTTTTCAAAGGAGTTTCGGAGCCCTCTGAAAGCCCAGGCTCATGGAGATTACCAAACTTTGATGACTCCGACTGGGGTGAGGGGGAAGCTGCGATTGGGTTTGGTGAAGGTTTTTTAAATACTAATCTCTCTGATATGCGCGGGAATTACTCGACCGTCTATTTTCGTAAGACCTTTAATATTGAGAACCCTGCACAAGTGGGTTCAGTTCTTTTGAGTGCACAAATTGATGACGGATTTAATGCTTGGATAAATGGCAAGCATATAGCATCCACTAATGTTTCTAATTCTGAGTTACCTTATAATGCGACTGCCAACAGCTCAGGAGAAAATAAGGATTTTGAAGAATATCCAATAGCTAACGTTGGAGGGTTAATTGTAAAAGGAAAGAATGTTTTAACAGTTCAACTTTTAAATGGTTCTCTGAATGGTAGCTCGGATGCTTTTTTTGATGCGACGCTTAAAATTAATGCTTCTGCTGGAGAAGGACCCAGCCCAGGATTTCCTAATACTGTGTTTGCAGTGAATTCACCACCTCAAATCCGTAGATTAGAGCATACGCCAAAACAGCCAGCCGAAGGTGATATTGTAACTATCACCGCTCTTATTACCGATTCTAATACAGTGAGCGAAGCGACGCTTCTCTATCAGGTCGTTGAACCTGGTAATTATATTAGACTTACTGATTCAAGATATGAAAGTGATTGGACAGAAATTCCAATGAATGATTCTGGCAATTCTGGTGATGAAAACTCTGCAGACGATGTTTGGACTGTTCAAATACCAGGTTCTGTCCAAAAAAATCGCCATCTAATTCGTTATAAAATAAGAATAGAAGACGGTCTCAATAAAACAATTACTGTTCCTTACTCAGATGACCCTCAACCTAACTTTGCCTATTATTGTTATAATGGGGTTCCTGACTGGAAAGGGGCTCTAAGGCCAGGTTCGACATCAGTCGTAACTTATTCCTCGGAGACCCTCACTAAGGTTCCTGTTTATCATATGATTGCCAGAGAATCTGATGTCATAGGCTGTATGTATAATGATTCAACTGGATCAGCGAGGACCTACAGGTACTTGGCTTCAGTGGTATATGAAGGTGAGGTTTATGATCATATACGATTTAGAATTAAGGGCCAGGCCTCAACTAGGGTGACTGGTAAAAATAAGATAAAGTGGAACTTTAATCGTTCGCATAGGTTTCAGGCTCGAGATAATTATGGTAGAAAATACGATCGAAAATGGGATAAGTTCGCGCTTCAGACTGGGACCTGTCCTTGGTGGGGAAGTAATGCATCAACAGCAGGCATGGTATTAAATGAGCAAGCAAGTTATAAGTTTTATAAGCTTTGTGGGGTGCCGTCTTGCAATACAACTTTGTTTCATCTCAGAATCGTTGATGATGAAGTTGAGGCGAATCCAAACAATCAGTATGATGGTGATTTCTGGGGTCTCTACCTAGCTTTAGAGGAACCTGATGGGAGATTTCTGGATGACAAGGATCTTCCAGATGGAAACCTTTACAAAATGAACGGGAGCCCTAATAAAAGAAATCAGGGCCCTGATCAGGTTTCTGGTACTACTGATGTGAATTCATTTATAAGCACGAAGAGAAGGACACAGCCTTTGACTTGGTGGGAGGAGAATACCAATCTTGCTGGGTACTATAACTATAAAATAGGAACAACCTTAATTAATAACACTGACTTACGCTCTGAATGGAATTGCCTATACTATCACAGACCAGAAATAGAGGGTGACCCTAATTCAGGAAAGTGGGAAATGTTTCCATGGGACCTTGATCTGACTTGGGAAAGTAAATTTCATATCCGTTCTGAGAATGTATGGGAAAACTGGCAGAATGTTTTTAGATATTCTGACGCTGAGACTGACTTTGAAAATCGCTCAAGAGAAGTCTGGGACCTGCTTTGTAGTTCTGGTGAAGGTGCGAAAGTTGTCGAAGAGATGCAACGGTTTCTTGAAGGTGATGGTGTGACCCGAATAGTAGAAGCAAATCAGGCAATGTGGGATTACCACCCACGAAAGTCAAAGAAGGGTATTTGGTATAAAAATAATCCTAAACTTTCAAGCTCTAAAAGAAATTGGGAGGGTCTTGTAGGATACATGAAAGACTTTGTATCACCAGGCGGTTATGGTGCCAATAGGCTTATCAATGAAAAAGCTGATACTAATTCTGCAGTACCTCGGAAACCGACAATTACTCGTTTGGGAGATTCTTCTTTTCCGACTGACGATATTAGATTTCAGAGCTCATCTTTTTCAGGGAATGGGACATCATTTACTAGTATGCAATGGAGGTTAGGAGAGATTACTGATCCTGAATCCCCAGAATTTGATCCTAATAATCCTTGGGTTTATGAGATCAACGCTGTTTGGGAGTCTGGAGAAATAAATAACTTTCAATCAACTGTTCAGGTTCCAACTACAGTAGTCAGAGTTGGAAAAACTTATCGGGCGAGAGTAAGGCATTTGGGGTCATCGGGTCAATGGAGTCATTGGTCAGAACCTATTCAGTTCGTCGCCACTGAACCAGATATAACACCTTATAAAAAAGGATTGGTTATAAGTGAAATGATGTATAACCCACAAGAAGCCAGTGAGTCAGATAGAGCATTAGGATTTACAAATAGTGATTTCGAATTTATCGAACTAAAAAATATTGGTGAGGATATATTGAGCCTTGCCAATGTACGATTTACCAAAGGGATTAACTATGATTTTATTGATGGTGCAGTTATTTCACTGTCACCAGGGCAATTCTTGGTGTTAGCGAGAAATGCTGAAGCGTTTAAAATGAGGTACGGAGAGACTGAAACTTTAGCAGGCGAGTATGGTCCTAACAATTTATCGAATGGAGGAGAGAATGTTAAGCTTTCATATGGAGCTGGAATTGTAATACAAGAATTTGAATATCTTGATGAAGAGCCTTGGCCCGCGGGGGCGGACGGGCAGGGATATTCCCTAGTACTTAAAAATCCTGAAGAATTACCAGATCACAAAATTTCAGAGAATTGGAAAATAAGTTCAACTCTTGGAGGAAGTCCTGGTAAAGGTGAGATTGAATACACCTATAACGATTGGAAAAAATTCAGTTTCAATTCAGAGCAACTACAGGATTCATTAATATCTGGAGAGCTTGCTGATCCAGACAAAGATGGGTATTCAAATCTACTTGAATACTCATTTGGTGGAAGGGCTTTAGTTAAAGACGATAATATGAATCCAATCGCAAGAATTATAGACAGAGAAGAGGAATATCTATTATTCACCTACCGAAAGCGAGTTGGCATTAGTGATTATAATTATGTCATTGAGAAATCCTCGGATCTTCGTACTTGGACTGAAGTGATTAATCCACAGCTAGATGAAATTTCTGTTAATGAAGATGAGACAAATACCTTATCGTATAGAATTTTAAAGTTAAATAACGCAGCTATTCAGAACTTTTTAAGACTTAAAGTGAGAGCTAAGTAAGTCTCCTTATCTGTCTTTTTTATCGGTGTTATTCTTATTGATGAGTTTTGTGAAAAGACAGATAAAAGGATGCCTGAATTGAAATAATTAGAAATAAACAAGTGTAAATAGCTTAGTTTAAAGCTGTTATTGTTTACTTTCATGGTAATGTTCTGTTAATATTTACCGTTTCTTTGGAAATGAAAAATTTAGTAAAACCACATGCAATTTTATTTATCGCTTTTGCATTATGCAGTTGTGGAGATGATGGGGATTCAGGTCCATCGGAGGAAAGTTTGAAAAAAACAAGATATGACTCCGTCAAAGTTGAGCCGTTAAGATCAAGGATTGATCAATCTTCGGGTAAACTTTTTTCAAAGCTTTCATCTGAAATAACGAATATTGATTTTATAAATGAAATAGATTTGAAACAACCGATGAAAAGGTTGTACCACTCTGGATTCGTTTGTGGAGGAGTTGCGCTTGGAGATTTTAATTTGGATGGAGAGTTGGATATATTTTTTGTAAGTGGATCTGGTAAAAATAAACTCTACTTACAAAAAAATAATTTTAAATTCGAAGATGCGGGTCCATCCTCAGGAATTGAGGGTGGAAATGATTGGGGCGCTGGGGTAGCGGCAATCGATATTGATGGTGATAATGATCTTGATCTTTATGTATGTAATTACGACTCACCGAACTCGTTGTTTATTAATGATGGGAAGGGAAAGTTCAAAGAGTCTGCAAAGAAATACGGTCTTGATGTCGTTGACGCATCTTTACTTCCTACGTTTTGTGATTATGACAATGATGGTGATCTAGACGTTTATTTATTAACAAACCGCTACTATAGAAAAGGAGGAAGGCCTTCAAAACCACCTTTCCAAAAGTCCGCAGATGGGAAAGTTGTCGTTTTGCCTGAGTTCCAGAAATATTATGGAATTAAACAGAAAGGACCGAAATCTTATGATATGGATGAGATTGGAAGGCCTGACAGATTGTTGCGCAATGATGGTGCTACCTTTGTTGATGTTAGTAGTGATGCCGGGATTGTCCGAGAGGGACATGGTCTATCGGCCACTTGGTGGGATTTCGATGGGGACGGATTAATGGATATATATGTCGCCAATGATTTTGCAGATCCTGATAACTTATTTAGAAACAATGGTGATGGAACTTTTACAGACAAGATCAATGATGTTCTCAATTATACACCTTGGTTTTCAATGGGAGCTGATGCTGGAGATATTAATAATGATGGTAAGTTTGATTTCGTTGCATTGGATATGGCGGCAACGACTCATTATAAATCAAAGATGTCCATGGGCGAAATGGGTGCATTAAGATGGGTTATTGAGGCAACTAAACCACGGCAGGTAATGAGAAATTGCCTTTATTTAAATCAAGGAGAGGGTCATTTCTCTGAAAATGCTAGTCTCTCTGGAGTGGCTAATTCAGATTGGTCTTGGGCCGCTAAATTAGCTGACTACGATAATGATGGACGAGTTGATCTTTTTGTCTCCAATGGTATGGCCAGAGACTTTAATAATTCAGATATAACTTACACAACTCAAGATCAGATTGGAAAGTCGGAATGGGATCATTATGAAAATGCCCCCACCAAGCCAGAGCAGAACTTGGCATTTCGCAATAATGGAGATTTAATATTTTCTGATGTTAGTAAAGAATGGGGTTTGGATCATACTGGAATGAGTTATGGCACGGTTCATGGAGACTTTGATAGGGATGGAGACCTTGATCTAGTCGTTGTTAACTTGAATGAGCCTGTCTCTGTTTATCGTAATGAATCTAATTCTGGGCACTCTGTTAATGTAAGTTTACAAGGTACAGATTCAAACTCATATGGCATCGGGGCTGTTATTAAAATTATTGCAGGAGGAGTCAATCATGTTAGGCAGATGATTCCAGTTTCCGGTTATTTATCTAGTAATGAGTCGATACTTCATTTTGGCCTCGGCAATGCTACAAAAATTGAAAATTTAGAAGTTCGATGGCCGGATGGTACTGTTCAAAATTTCAGCGATTTACCAGTCGATCAGCACATTCGCATTACTCACTCAAAAGATCGTTCTCAGCCTAAAAAAGATCAACTATCTGGCCCTATGTTTGCCCTGCATTCTCCTCTGCGAGGAATTTTTCATCAGGAAAGACCTTATGAAGATTTTATCCATCAGCCATTACTACCCAATAAACTCTCTCAGCTTGGGCCAGGGATTGCTTTTGCAGACGTAGATGGTAACGGCACAGAAGATTTCTTCATGGGCTGCCCTAGGGGGCAGTCCAGTGCTGTTTTTTTAGGCGATGGCAAGGGTTCTTTTAAGGTGAAAAGTAAAGGTTCTCCCTTTGATAAACATTATGATTTTGAGGATATTGGAGTTCTTTTTCTTGATGCTGATTCTGACGGTGATGCTGACCTTTACGTTTCTTCTGGTAGTTACGAATATAAAAAAGGAGATCCATTAGTACGAGATAGGATTTATATAAATGACGGATCTGGAAATTTCATCATTAGTAAAGAAGAGGTTCTTCCGAAGAATTTTGATAATGGGAGCGTTGTTTGTGGTGCTGATTTTGATCGTGATGGTGATATTGATTTATTCGTTGGTAGTAGAGTAGTAAGTGGTGAATATCCTACAAGTCCCGAGTCTAGATTACTGATCAATGAGTCTATAAAGGGGAAAAGCATTCGATTTGTTGAAGCTTCGAATGCCATTTCGGGAGATTTAAGCAATTCAGGTATGGTGACTTCAGCCTTGTGGACTGATATAAATAATGATGGATGGAGTGACTTAATAGTGACCGCAGAATGGGAGCCAATAAGAGTTTACATCAATGAGTCTGGTAAGCTTTCAGAAAGAACAAAGGAATCTGGTTTATCTAAAATGAAGGGCTGGTGGAATAGTATTTCTGGAGCTGATATTGATAATGATGGAGACATTGATTTTGCTGTGGGCAATGCTGGGCAGAACACTAAGTATCATACGTCACCGAAGAAACCGATTAGAATTTATTATGCTGACTACGAAGGGAAAGGTTCTAAGAGTATTGTGGAGGCTAAATATGAAAACGGTGTCCTTCTTCCAGTGAGGGGCAAGAGCTGTTCTACTTCTGCTATCCCGTCATTAGGAGATAAGTTTAAAACATTTCATAAGTTTGCTAGCTCCTCTTTGAGTGAAATATACTCACCATCAAATCTTGAGGATGCATTAGTTTATGAGGTCAATGAACTTTCATCCGGTTTTCTAATTAATGACGGGAAAGGGCATTTCACATTTAAAGCAATGCCTAATATGGTACAGAACTCTCCAATATTTGGTATTGATTTCAATGACGTGAATGGAGATGGATTTTTAGATGTATATGTAGTACAGAACTTTTCGACTCCTCAATTTGAAACTCCTCCATTTCGTGGTGGATTAAGTCAATTAATGTTAGGAGACGGGAATGGTGGTTTTAACCCTGTTGATGCCTCTGAGAGTGGCCTTATTGTTCGAGGCGATGGAAGAGGCTTGGTAAAGACTGACCTTAATGGAGACGGGCACCCCGACTATGTGGTTTCTATAAATGATGGAGAGTTATTGGCTTTTACTCGAATGACTGAGGAAAGCCCTCCAAAAAAGTTAGTCCTTTCTGGAAGTCTTGGTAACCCATTAGCCACAGGCTCTAGGCTTTTATTTAGGTCTTCAACTTCGAAAGAATTTTTGCGTGTCCAAGAAATTTATCAAGGGGGAGGATATTTGTCTCAGTCAGCTAACAGTATATACTTTGACAAGAAATTTGATTCAGTTGATATCCGTTGGCCTGATGGAAAAGAGTCAAAACACTCATTAAAAGGGGACAAGCGAGTTGTAAGAATATCTCAATCTAATTAATACCGTAGAATTTATCATCAAATGCTTCCCTTTGATTGACACTTTCAATGATTGGGGGCAATCTAGTCGCCCGTATTGAAGCGGATAAAGATAAATGTCTTCACAAAGTTTAATATTAGGATTACCAAAAGGAAGTTTACAGAACGCAACCCTCGATTTATTTGAGAAAGCTGGATGGAATATATACGTGTCTTCTCGTTCTTATAGGCCGACCTCAGATGACAAAGAGCTCGAATTGAGGCTTATACGTGCTCAAGAAATTGGTAGGTATGTTGATCATGGTTTTCTGGATTGTGGAATTACTGGACAAGACTGGATTGCAGAAAACCGTGCAGATGTTGAAGTTATTTGTGATCTTGCCTATAGCCGAGCATCCAACAATCCGACTCGCTGGGTTTTAGTTGTTCCAGAAGATTCGCCAATTCAAAAAGTTGAAGATTTGGAAGGTAAAAGAATTGCTACTGAGAGCGTAGGGCTAACGACTGACTTTTTGAAAAATAAAGGAGTTAATGCTGAAGTTGAATTCAGCTGGGGTGCAACTGAGGTTAAAGTCCCAGAGTTGGTAGATGCTATTGTGGATGTTACTGAGACTGGATCTTCATTAAGAGCTAACAAATTGAGAATAGTTGATACTCTAATGGAGTCATTTCCTCAGTTTGTTGCGAACAAAAGCGCCTATGAGGATGAATGGAAAAGACAGAAGATTGAGAGGATTGGAATGCTTCTGAAGGCGGCTCAAGCGGCTAGGGATGTTGTGGGTTTGAAGATGAACGTTCCTAGTGCTGATCTTGATAAATTACTTGAAAAGTTACCTGCTCTCAGAAATCCAACCGTATCAAGACTGACGGATGAAAAATGGGTGGCAATTGAGACAGTGCTTCATGAGTCCGTTGTCAGGACTCTCATTCCAGAGCTTAAAGCTCTAGGTGCAGAGGGAATAATCGAGTATCCACTAAACAAACTTGTTCTTTAGTACGTAAATATTGTTATTTTAGTTATCTTAATATTATTAGAAAAAATACCCTACAAATTACAATCTGAAGAAAAAGGATTGGAAAGTAGTCATTAATGATGTTATAGACTTCGCCCCCAAGGCTTACTTGGAATTAGAAACTTCATGGGATCACTTAAAAAGAGACGTAAACCAAAGATTAATAACCACAAGCGACGCAAGCGCATGAGGGCAAATCGCCACAAGAAGCGCTTACGTTACAAGTCTTAGGGGTTATTGCTTGTCTGTCCTTTGGTAGAACCTATTTAATTCTCTTTGAGTATTAAATTTTAAAAATCTGGATCAATTTTGTTCCTCACGGTTATCTGAGCCATCATTGCTTGAGAGTTCTTTGAGAATTTCGCTTTTTAACTCAGTCTTAATTTCATCTTTGATTTCTTGGATGATTTCTTGCTTAAGATCGTCTCTCAGTTCCTCTCGGAGTTTTCTTTTGAGCTCTTCTGTAGGACCGCTGTAATACCCATCGCTGTAGTAACCATGGTCATCGTGATCNTAGTGATGATCATCNTGGTATGTATCTGAATCTTCCGGNACCTTGCCTCCCTTTGCTTCATCGCTGTACCCCCATACAGCATCACTTTTTGGATCAACNGCATTAGNGTTTTCATCAAGACCAGTATGNTATTCNTCAAANGCTGCACTATCATCAGAAGTCTTAATTTCATCGCTATTCTCGTCTTCGTAAACTGCCGCATTATCTGGATCGTATTCAAGCGTGCCAATTTCTTTACCGCTGTCAGCTTGCCTCCCTTCTTTATCTTGAATTTCTTTTTCTGATCTTATTTGTGCAATAAGTAACTTTNTCTCTCTCTCTTTTTCTTCAGCTTCTCGTTTTGCTTCTTTCCTTTCCATGAACCAAGCCATCCAAATGCATATTTCATAAAGGATCACCATGGGNCCTGCGAGAAGAGACATCGTAAAAATATCTGGAGTAGGTGTAATGACTGCAGCTAGAACAAACATCGCTACGATTGCGTAAGAACGNGTAGCTCTCATCATTTTGGAGTCAAGNAGACCAAGTTTGACTAGAGTNAAAACAACAACAGGAAGCTCGAAGCAGAGACCAAAGACAAGGCTCAGCATGGTCACAAAAGAAACCGTGTATTTGAAACGAAGGTCGGTGTCAATTCCTACTCCTGAATTAAAAGTATCAAAAAATACTAAGGCCCTAGGTATCACTACGTAGTAGGCAAAAAGAACACCTGTAGCAAACAAGATAAAACTGCCGAAGACGACAGGAATAATTAATTTTTTCTCTTTTTCATTGAGTCCAGGGATNATGAATTCACCNATAAAGTAAAGAAGTAGAGGGAAAGAGCTGATNAGCCCTGCGTACAAGCAAATCTTAATGACGCTCATAAATCCTTCAACAGGACTAAATACACTCAGTGAAGTTTCCAGGTCAGCTCCCGCAAGATTAGCTTTTTCGATGGGTAATTTTACGATCTCAATCAGATCCTTATAAAAGACAAAAGCCACTACCGTCGAAATGACTAGAGTAAGAATCACTTTAAAGAGCGTTCCTCTAAGATCTTCTAGATGGTCCAGAAAAGGTTTTTCCTGATCCTGAAACTTTTTTGAAGCTGCGTTTCCGCCAAGGCTAAGAAGTTTCTTTAAGAAAAACATATGATTTGATTAATATGGAGTCGCGGATTTTGACGGTCTGGAGTGTGCCAGTTCAGTTTAAAGCAACCAAGGAAAATTTTCAATTTAATGCATCAAAACTAGTGTGAACCTTATTCTGACAATTTCTTTTTCCACTGCGATATTTGGTTTGCCACATTTTTTGGGGAAGGTGCCCCGATTGCAGTGCGTGAACTTAAGGCTGATTCAATATCAAATAATTCAAATACGGTTTCATCAAATTCGTTAGAAAGGCTTTTGTATTCATCAAGTTTAATATCCTGAAATGAGATTTTCTTTTCAATAGAGAGCGCTGTCAATTTCCCCACTATTTCGTGAGCATCCCTGAAAGGGACCCCTTTAATTACCAGATAATCAGCGATGTCTGTCGCGAAAAGGAATGGGTCTGAGCAAGCCTCGAGTGTGTTTTCTGTATTAACACTCATCGCTGCGATCATTTCAGAAAATATAGCAACTGCATTTTGGATGGTATCTATAGAGTCAAATAGTGGTTCCTTGTCCTCCTGAAGGTCACGATTATATGTCATCGGTAATCCTTTCAATGTTGTCATTATTGAAATAAGGTTTCCATTGAGCCTTCCAGTTTTCCCCCTAGTAAGTTCAGCGATATCTGGATTCTTTTTTTGAGGCATTAGGCTTGAGCCAGTCGTATGCTGATCTCCGAGGGTGACAAAATTAAATTCTGCACTGGCCCAAAGTATGATGTCTTCACTGAGCCTTGATAAATGAATGCCTATCATAGCCAAACAGAATAGCCCTTCAGCGACAAAGTCTCGATCACTGACCGCATCCATGCTGTTTTGAGATATCTCAGAAAATCCTAAGGTTTCAGCAATAAATTCCCTATCTAAAGGTATTGTGCTTCCTGCAAGTGCCCCAGATCCCAACGGCATTACATCAACTCTTTTGATGGCATCCTCCAGTCTATTTGCATCCCTTGAGAACATTTCAATATAGGCTAGTAAATGGTGAGCAAAGAGGACTGGCTGGCCTCTTTGGAGGTGTGTGTAACCAGGTAATACCGTATCAGGAAAACGCTCACAACAGTCTAATAATGAGCTTTGTAGGTTTTTGACTTCACTCACTAAATGAGATATTTCTTCTTTGCAGTACATTCTCATGTCGAGAGAGACCTGGTCGTTTCTACTTCTAGCAGTGTGAAGTTTTGCTCCTGCGTCACCAATTCTTTCAGTCAGAGCGGATTCGATATTCATATGAATGTCTTCAAGTGATGTATCAAATTCGAAAGTTCCACTTTCAATATCTTTTCCTATACCTTCAAGGCCATCAGTAATGCTCTTGAGTTCTTCCTGTGTAATTATACCTTCTTTGTTGAGGGCTTTTGCATGAGCGATTGAACCTAATATATCATGCTTGTAGAGACGCCAATCAAAAGATATTGACTCGCCGTACATTGTTAATAGTGAGGATGGCTCACTCTGGAATCGACCTTTCCACATATTATTTAATGATATTTATTAGAAGACGGATCAATCGTTTAATTGAGTTTAGCGCATGCCCCAGTCTGCCTTAACTTGTCGCATTTAGCCTTAATCTGGATGCTCTTACTTGCAGGACTAAAACCTAGCCTTTTAGTAATACAGTCCTCCAGGACACTAATATGTTGATCTTCGAATTCTATAACTTCAGAGCAATCAACACAGATAAGGTGATTGTGATGAGGGCTTTCAATAAAGTTGGGGTCATAAGAAGTTACTCCTTTTCCTAGATCAATTTCATGTAGGAGGCCACCCTGAACTAGTAGGCTCACTGTTCTGTAAAGAGTGGCTAATGAAGCATTAGTATCAATTTTTTTAGCCTTTTCGAAAAGCTCTTCTGCGGTGAAATGATCACCTTGATCAGAAAAAGCTGCTTCTAGAATGACTTGTCTAGGTCTCGTCATTCTAAGCCCCTGTTTTATGAATAATGATTCAATTTTTTCTCGCACTTCTGGGTTCATTAGGCAAATTCTTGTTATGTCCACATTCGACCGAAGAAATGCACTCGTCAAATGCGTGACTCCAGTAAAATTCATTAAAGGCCTTGATCCTAGGATCGCTGGTCCAGTTCTAATATTTTCTATTTTCATTGTTGCCCTTTTTCTCTGGTTTTTAGGAAAAACCCCTTCAAAGAATAATTGGGTAATTTTAAGAGATTATGAAGGTTTAAGGCCTCATCATGTACCTCATCCTGTTGATAACTCTTACCTTGAAAGTTTCGCCTTTGTACGTCCAATAGAATCCGCGCTTACACCTAAGTCTGTTAGATTTGATAGCCCCTTGGGGTCTGAACATGGTGCGATGACTTATAACGCACAATCATTTATGGTGTTGAATTCTCGTTTGGGTAGCAATCATTTGGCAGATGATTTGAATGGAATCGGAGGAATGAATACTGATCTAGGTGATCCTGTTTACTCGGTTAGTGCAGGCCGTGTCATTTATGCCGCTGATGCTGGAGAGGGTTGGGGTAATATGGTAATTATCGAACATGCTATTGGTGATGGGAAAGATAGGAGATATGTGCAGAGTCTGTATGCTCACTTGAAAGTCATTTATGTTTTAGCTGGAGTCATTGTGCGTCGTGGTGAAGTCGTTGGAGAAGTTGGAGGAGCTAACGGCAAATACCCTGCTCACCTTCATTTTGAAATGCGTGATTCAAATGTGGCAGACCCCAATAAAGGATATTCAAAGAAACCTCTTAACAGGTTGAATCCGACAGAAACTTTAAGAGAGTGGAGAGGAGCAGATAAAGATTTACTAAATGTATCTCCAAAGATTCAAGGTGCAGATGCATTTTATCAGGACCTTGAGTTCGAGTTTTAATTTATAAAGTTGACTCAGTGGCTGCCAGAGAACTACGGCACCATTGAACAAACTACCGTTGCTGCCGTCAGGCCCTGGCGGATTCGTCAGTCAACAGTCCATAGACCCTGGACAACCGCTCCCAATCTATTCGATCAAATCAAAGGGACAACTTATTTTTACAGTCCTTTATAGAATATTAATTATCCGTTTTTAGAAGCCTAGATGTCATCAGAGTTAATTTTTGCTCCGACGCATTCGGCAATGTGAAGATAATAATTCAATTCATCTTCAGAGTAACTATTTTCTATTATATGATCCAGATATTGAATAGTCTCTTTTGATTTGCAGCCGACTATATGAGGTAATCCGCAAGATTGTAAATTTATAGCATCTTCATTTGAAAGGTTGAACATGATTGCGACATCGAATTCAGATTCGGTAATGACTTTGCGCAAAGTGGAAGTCCAATCACTTTTTTCGATGATCCCAAATTGATTCTTATTATCAGTCCATATATCCGCATGACCATGATCACAGAGAACCGTTACTTCTGCATCAGGTCTGCCTTTTGCAATAATTTCAATTGCCGGAACCGATGCTTCACAGATTTTTTTTGTTTTTGGTGTTAGTATCAGGATTTTAAATTTCTTTAAATTGTCTAAATTAAAGTCACTTGGAATGTGGTATCCTCTTTTATGGTTTCCAATTAAGAATTTAGGTTTGAGTGTTTTCCAGCGATTATGCAGCCAGAACCAATCTTTTGGAGAATGGCGAACCATCTTTTCTACTAATTGATTCATTCTTGCGGTCGTTTCAGAAATCTTTTCACCTTCATTTATTAGAAAAGGCTCCAATATGGAGACCTTCCATTTGGCTGGCTTTACGGTGGACAAGAAGTAGGGAAACATAGTGGCTCCTGTCTTCTTTGCTAGGAGGGGTGCTAGATTTGAGGTTGATGCTAGTTTACCAAATAGTGGGCACCATACTCCTTTGTGTGCCGCGCTCTGGTCCACCATGATACCAAGGGTTCCACCTTCTTTGAGGTGTTTGATTGGAATATGAAAACCATCATTTCTGTCGAAGGCTTTTAGTCCGCGTGTTTCCCTTTTTTGAAGCACATGCTTATCGATAAGTTTATTTGATAACGCTCTATAAAGAGCACCTCTTTTCATCGTAGGGACAATAGAGTCAATCTGTGCCAGTAATTCCCAAGCTCCCATATGAGGAGTAACATAAATAATGGGAATCTTTTCTTTCTCGTTATGGATTAAATGTTGAACGCCATCATACTCAATGAAATTTGCTAATTTTTTAGATGGGAGGGTCCCAAATTTCAAGCTACATAAAAAATTTGATGCGAGTGTTGCAAAATGTAACCTTGCTAATCTCCTCTCTTCGCATGGAGAAAGCTCTTCTCCGAAAGCTATTCTTATATTTCTAATGGCCAGTTCTCTATAACGCTTAAGTAAGAAATAGAGTAAAGTGCCAGAAATGCTTCCGACCCAAAAGCATAGCTTCATTGGCGCTATGAGCAATATCGACTCAGCTAATCGGAATAAGATATATGTAAGCCAGTCGACTAATTTTTGGTGCCGCTTGCCCATATTATAATGAGTTTGCGGTCATAAAGACCTCAATTTAATTAAGGAGATTCCTTGGTATCTTCCTCAGATGATTCGTTCTCGGTGCTCGGTACCTCTTCAGCCGGAGTCTCACTTTCTGTCGCTGCAGGATTCTCTTCAGATACATCTGAATTATTTGCTGGAGCCGGGCTGTCTGATTTTTCCTCTACCGGAACTGGTGCAGGTTCTGGATTAGTTTCTGATTCGACGTCAATAGGTTTCTCGTCTGGCACGATAAGAGATGGCTCGGAATCAGTTGAGACAGGTCCAATGCTTGGTGGCTGGTCAGCTTTTACATCGAGTCCCCCTTGTCCGTGCTGTTGTTTTTTTGCAACCAATACGGATAGGATTAATGTGATAACAAAGAAAATAATAGCTAGGCTTACCGTTGCTTTTTGTAAGACATTAGATGTCTGGGCGCCCCACATTTGGTCCGTAATACCTCCACCGAATGCTGCTCCGAGGCCTTCTTGCTTGGGGCGTTGCATAAGAACCGCAACGATCATCAAGAAACAGACGAGGGCTAAAATAACTATCAGAAATACAATAAAAGCATTTAACATGGGGCGCGAAGTATAGTGCTTACCCTTAAAATGTAAAGGCAAGGAATTGCCATTCCGATCAATCTATACTTTACCTATATAGAATAGGGTGTATAATTGCATTCCCCCAAATCCTGAAAATATGGCATTTACCCTTAAAAGTAGGCATAATTTTAATGTTTCCGAAGAAGCTGAACGTTTAGAAAGCGTTCAGCTTGATGAAATATTACAGTGGTGTTGGGATAATTTTGGAGATAAGGCGGCTATTGGGACTAGTTTTCAAGGTTCAGGACTCGTAATTATAGATCATGCCATTCGGAACAAGTGTAATTTTCCAATATTCACGATCGATACTGGATTCTTGTTTCCTGAGACTTTGGATCTTAAAAAAAGGCTCGAGGACTTCTGGGGAACTAATATTCAAAGTGTATTGCCCGAACAGTCCATCGAAGAGCAGAACAAGACCATGGGTCCTGAACTCTGGAAAACAAGACCAGATAGTTGCTGTCAAATGCGTAAGGTTTTGCCTTTGCAATCCAAGTTGTCGACTCTAGATGTTTGGATTACTGGCTTGCGAAGGGGGCAATCTGAAGAGAGAAAAAAAACTAAGGTTCTTGAAATGTATGAGTTTGATAAATTGCGTGAGAGCTGTATTTACAAATTGAACCCTATGGTTAATTGGAGCAGGGAAAAGGTTTGGAATTACATTCATTCCAATGAGATTCCATATAATGTTTTACATGACAAAGGGTACCGTTCGATTGGATGTTGGCCATGTACAAAGGCGGTGGCAAACGAACAGGATGAAAGAGCAGGCAGGTGGGAAGGTTTTAACAAAACAGAATGTGGAATTCATACGTTCCTAGGAGAAGGAATTTAATAATTTTCTGGAGCACATTTCTATCACTCTATTTCTGATGTCATCTTATCAAGTAAATCACCTTCAGCAGCTTGAAAGCGAAGCTATCTTTATTCTACGAGAAGTAGCTGCCCAATTTGACAATCCAGTAATGTTATTTTCAGGTGGTAAAGATTCTATAGTGATGGCGCACTTGGCTTCTAAGGCTTTTCATCCAGCCAAATTGCCTTTTCCTCTTCTCCATGTAGACACGGGACATAATTTTGCGGAGACCATTGAGTACAGAGATAACTTTGTGGCTGATGTAGGAGCCCGGTTAATCGTTGCTCAAGTTCAAGATTCGATTGATGCTGGTAGGGTAATTGAGGAAAAGGGACCATTAGCGAGCCGTAATGCTTTGCAAACGGTTACATTGTTAGATGCTTTAGAGGAGGGCAAGTACGATGCAGCCTTGGGCGGAGGTCGACGAGATGAAGAAAAGGCGCGAGCAAAGGAAAGATTCTTTAGTCATAGGGATAGTTTTGGACAATGGGACCCAAAAAATCAACGCCCTGAGCTATGGAACATCTTCAACGGTAGAAAGGAACACGGTGAACACTTTCGTGTTTTTCCATTGTCTAATTGGACTGAAATGGATGTCTGGCAGTATATAAAATTGGAAAACATTCAAATACCTAATCTTTACTTTTCTCATGAGCGTGAAGTGGTAGAAAGATCTGGAACTCTGATAGCTGTTACTGAACATACCCCGCTTCAAAATGATGAGTTAAGTGAATCAAAAAAAATTCGTTTTAGAACTATTGGAGATGCAACTTGTACAGGCGCAGTTGAATCGAATGCAATTACGCTATCCGAAATCATAGCCGAAGTTGCTGCTGCACATCAGACAGAAAGAGGAACTAGGTCTGATGACCGAAGGACAGAAACAGCAATGGAAGATAGAAAAAAAGAAGGTTATTTCTAGTAATAGTATGTGATGATTTAAATGGATGTCGAAAATATAGAAGAAAATGATTATGCTGAAATGGATCTTTTAAGATTCACGACTGCAGGTTCTGTTGATGATGGAAAGTCGACGTTGATTGGTCGTTTGCTTTACGATTCAAAAAACATTTTTGAGGACCAAATTGAGGCCGTTGAAGAATCTTCAAGAAGAAGGGGAGACGAGAATATTAATCTTGCACTTCTAACGGATGGACTCAAAGCCGAACGGGAGCAAGGTATAACAATTGATGTGGCTTATCGATATTTTGCTACCCCGAAAAGGAAGTTTATTATTGCAGACACCCCTGGTCATATCCAATACACACGAAACATGGTGACTGGTGCCTCAACTGCAAATTTAGCAATTATATTGGTTGATGCACGAAAAGGGATCGTTGAGCAGACTTGTCGTCACGCATTCATTGCTAATCTTCTTAGAATTCAACACGTTATCGTAGCAATTAATAAGATGGATTTAGTAGAGTATAGTGAATCTGTATATGAGACTATAGTTGAAAGTTTCAAGTCATTCTCTTCGAGGTTAGATAATTTTATAGATGTTACTTTTATTCCAATTAGCGCCTTGCATGGGGACAATGTTGTAGATAGGTCGAACAATATGCCCTGGTACCCAGGCTCAACACTTTTGTATCACCTTGAATCGGTTTATATTGGTTCCGACCAAAATCACGTTCAAGCTCGGTTTCCTGTTCAGTGGGTCATAAGGCCGCACTCAGATGAACACCATGACTTCCGAGGTTATGCAGGAAGGGTGGCAGGAGGAGTCTTTAAGCCTGGGGATGAAGTCCAAATATTACCTTCCGGATTTTCATCTGAAATTGAATCAATCCATACGGCTAATGGCTCAATTGATGAAGCATTCGCTCCGCTTTCTTGTTCTCTTTTATTAAAAGAGAACATTGATATTAGTCGTGGTGATATGATCGTTAAGGTCAATAGCCCTCCGGATAGAGGACAAGATATTGAGGCGATGCTGTGTTGGTTTTCAGAAAAGAAAATGGTGGTACGTGGCAAGTATTCGCTTCGTCATACGACGAAAGAGGTGAAGGCTATTGTAAGTAATTTACAATACAAAATAAACATTAACACTCTCAGAAAGGTCGAAGAAGAGGATGATTTTTCAATGAATGAAATTGGACGAGTTACCATAAGAACTTCTGCTCCTATTTATTATGATTCATACAAAAACAATCGTACAACTGGCAGCTTTATACTCGTAGACGATATGACAAATGAGACGGTCGCTGCTGGAATGATCGCGTGATTAATATTTCGAATTGAGCTTTTTTGCCAAATTTTCTCCATTTAATTAAATTTATTTTACATTTAAGGGGCTGGTTTAATTAGACGGGTTGCACTTGGGGCCATTATTTGTCAGAATGTTGCATGCCTAACGAATTAAAAATACATCTCGCTTCTGTATGTGCTTTGGTCTTTTTTTTGGGTGATGCATTTGGGGAAGAGAAAAAAGAAAAAGCTAAGCCCGCACCAGGACATTCCCATGTTGGTGAATCTTTTGATGAAGGTCCTAGGCAATCTGCGATAAAAGTTGATGGCACCGGAGATGTGCATTTTCCAATTACAACAAATTGGTCAAGAGGGCAGCAAATGTTTGATCAGGGAATTGGCCAATTGCACGGATTCTGGTATTACGAGGCTGAGCGAACCTTCAGACAGATAGCTGCCGAAGATCCAGACTGTGCGATGGCTTATTGGGGAATGTCGATGGCAAATTGGGAAAATTCTAAAAGGTCAAAAGGGTTCATTGCTAAGGCTGCAGAATTAAAAGACAAAGTGACTGACAGAGAGAAATTATATATTTCAGCTCAAGAAGCTTTCTTGGCTGAAGAGCCTAAAGATATTAAAAAGAGAAGGCAAAAACTCATTGAAGATATTGAAAACATTATTCATGAGTACCCTAAAGACATTGAGGCAAAAGCCATTTTAGTTGTCCGCCTATGGCAATTTAGTCATCGAGGAATCCCTATTGGTAGCAGGGAATCGATAGATGCTTTAATGCAGCAAATATTTAATGATAATCCATTACATCCTGCGCACCATTTCAGAATTCATTTATGGGATGGTAAGAAGCCCGCAAGAGCATTGTCCTCTGCAGCGGTTCTTCATCAAACCGCTCCTGCGATTGCTCACATGTGGCATATGTCAGGACACATCTATGATAAATTAAAACGTTATTCTGAGTCTGCTTATCATCAGGAGGCATCGGCCAGAATGGACCACAGTAAACAGTCTGAATTTCAGGTTTTGCCTGATAGGATTCATAATTATGCTCACAATAATGAGTGGCTTGTTCGTAATTGGAATCATATAGGCAGGGTTAATAGTGCAATTACCATGTCGAAGGGGCTCATTGATAACCCTCAGCACCCTAAACTTAACCATTATGGCAAAGGTTATTCGTCATCGGCTTTTGGTAGAAAAAGATTGATTGAAACTTTGGAAAGATATGAAAAGTGGGATCTGATATTAGAGCTATCCAAGACTCATTATCTTGAACCTACCAACAATGAAAAACTTCAGGCTGAGAGGATGTTGGTTATGGCCAGATCGCATTTTGAAATGGGAGATCAGAACTCTTTAAATAGTTGTTTGAATAAGATCATTGAAAGAGTTTCAAGTGCTGAAAAAATAAAGAAAGAGAAGAAAGAAGAGGCAAAAACAAAAGCTGAAAAAGAGAAAAAAAATAAGGAAGAGACTGAAAAAATAGTTAAGGAGGCTGGTCGTTCAAGCGAAGATAAACTAAAGTATTTAAGACCTATACGTGATGAGCTTGAGGTATACCGTGAACTATTAGGCGGTGTTAAATTAAACGATGATCTGGCAAAGAAAGTTAAAAGAAAGAAGCCNGCTCTAGCAATGCTGCAACTTAAGTATGGAGAAAAAGCTAAAGCAAAAGAGATTTCACTTCAGGCAGTCAATGAAGGAGTGGGAAAAGTTTTGCCGCTAGCCGTGNATGTTCATGTTTTAGAAGTTAATGGAGACCAGGATGAGGCGGCAAAGCAGTTTGCTGTTCTTGAAAAAAATTCAGCTCANATAGATATTGAGGCGACTCCTTTTGTTCGACTTCTTCCAGTTGCTAAGCGACTGGGTAAACCCGAAGATTGGAGAACGAAAGAATCTTGGAGAGGAAAAGATTTTGGTGAAAAAAAACCGGCTGATCTTAATCATTTGGGCCCACTAGTTTATCAATCACCAGTTGCACCAGATTTTGATATACTATGTGAAGATGGATCCCGATCTTCTCTGTCGTCTTTTTCTGGAAAGCCAGTCTTACTAGTATTTTATCTTGGTCACAATTGTGAGCACTGTGTAGAACAGCTAAATAATCTTGCCCCAGTTGCAAAAGAATTTGAGAGCGCGGGGATTGATATTGTTGCTATTGGCCCTGAGGCGCTTACAGAACTTGCTAAAGCTCATAATTTATGTTCTTCCGGAGAGGAGAGATTTCCATTTAAATTGTATTCGGATTTAGAGTCTGCCTCATTTAAAGATTATCGTTCTTATGACGATTTTGAAGGNATGCCTCTACANGGTGTTTTTCTGATTGATGAGTCTTCAAAACTGAGATGGATGGATGTTGGGCCAGAACCTTTTCAAGATATTAAGTTTCTTCTAAAAGAGTCTAAGAGATTGCTTTCGATGTAGCTGTATCCTAAAAATCCTAACATCTATCGATAACTGTTATGTTTCTATTAGGTGCTCCTGATCTACTTCCTCATTTCAAGCAGGCTCANCTTTCGGCTCTTTTCCTTACATTAGTTGTTGGCTGCGTGGTNATTTTTACATGCAGAATNAAATCNTCATCAAGATTCACTGAAATGGTGAGTGCTATCATGGCAATTTTATTAATTACATGTTACCCGGCTAAAATTTTAAGTCGCACCTTTGATGGTATACCACTAGATAAGGATTCCATGTTTCCGTTGCATCTGTGTGACGTGGCTGCAGTTGCAGGTTTCTTTGCTCTTGTATTTAAAAACCGCCTTAGTGCAGAGATTACATACTTTTTTGGTTTGGCGGCAACTCTTCAGGCTCTATTAACTCCATCTACATGTTACAATTACCCAAGTTTTTCATTTTTTGCCTTTTTCCAGCTGCATTCAACGGTTGTTATTGTCGCCCTTTTCTTGCCTTTAGTTTTTCAATGGAGGCCGAGGAAAGGATCCGTTATTAGGGTATGGATTTGTGGACTTCTTTATGTTGTGTTGGCAGGATTGTTTGACTGGATAAGTGGAGCAAACTATGGGTTCTTTCGTACTAAAGCAGAAGGCTCATTAATGGACGCTTTACATGATTGGCCCTATTACATTCTTGAAATGGCACTACTTGCTCTTCTTTTCTTCTTCATATTGGCATTACCGTTTATGAAAAAGAGACACCAAGAAAATGGCTAGTGGGATTCTTATTTTTTAAAGAATCCTGATGCCCATTGAAACAAATCAATTCCATTATTGATTAATGACTGAACAAAACCTGTCAGACTAACTTCATTTGAAACGATTATTAGTATTCCAGAAAGTATTATTAGGTTAATAAAATAGATTAATACTAGAGAAAAGAATGTACCATTTTGTTTGAGGTCTGGCTGGCTCTTGGTAATCATCCAACTAGTAAAAGTGAGGTGAAAGCACCAAGTTATTCCTATAGACATGTAAAGTACCCAAGACCAGCTGAAACCGATGCGTCCCCATAGAAGAACATTCGGATGATAGTCAAATAAACCATCTACAAAAAACCCTATAATTCCGAAAATCCCAATGACTATTACAGAATAAAANGGAATAAAATANGGAGAGAGCGAGATNATAACATTGTTCTTATTAGTAACAATATGACCGCCGCCTGATTTGACTTTGAATTCACTAATTTTACCTCCGCATAGTAAAACAAAAATGGCATGTGTTAGCTCGTGTCCAAGTACATATAAATATAATGGTCTTGGGAGACCAATGAAATAGATCAGCCATAATAGTACCCCGATAAAAAAGAACCAAATTTCGGCTGATCGTATCAACAAAGTCTTTGCTGAAGTTTCACCGAAGGCGCTAAGAAAACTTTGAGTTGCAATNATACAGCAAGGCAAAAGGAGAACTCCAATCCCTGACTTAAGCCAATTAAGAGGAATGTCTATTCCTCCAGAGTCAGAGCGTTGACCCATTTGGTTTGTCGTTGATGATTGCAGCCGCGATTTGCGGTTTGGCGACCTTGGTGGCATATGGGAGTCCGAGACCTTTTAGACTCGGCTTACATATTTCTTTGTTCTCGAATCTACTTTAATACGGTCGCCAGGTTTAANGAAAAGCGGCACTTGAATTTCAATTCCTGTTTCTAGAGTTGCAGGCTTTTGTGGNTTGTTTGCAGTGTCACCTTTGATTCCTTCTGAAGATTCTTTTACGGTTAACTCTACTTGAGCAGGTAATTCAATCGTCAGCGCTTTGCCTTCAATGAATAGNACTTCAACAACAAGATTTTCAATTAGTAGATTTTTAGAGTCTTCCAAAAGTTCTGCTGTAAGCTCTATCGTATCATAGGTTTCAGGGTTCATGAAAAAGTAACCTGTCCCGTCCGTATAACTGTATTCAAGTTTTTGTCTATCAACGGTGATGACGTCAACTTTGTCAGAGGACGCAAACCGAATAGTTTTTGTTTTGTTTGTTTGTAGGGATCGNCAATTTGCCAATATTATAGCATTCCCTTTTCCNGGAGTNCGGTGGTCCAAGTCCAGTACAATGAGTTTTTCGCCACTGAACTCAATGCATTGGCCTTTCTTTATCTGAGTTGCAACTACTGCCATATGATAAGTTTTGGGTTATATTTTTATACTATCAATTTAATAGTGAAGACGAATGCTTCAATGGAAAAAATGATCTACTTTAAATTAGTTTCATTCTACTCAAGTCTTGAGAATCGACTAGACCTATTGCATTTCCTTNCTCATCAGTCACTACAAGATCATCAATTCTATTTGAACCNATNACCTGAATGACTTCAGCNGCTAACCGATCTTCTCGGATTGTAATTGGNTCTTTAGTCATAAAATTTGCAACTTCTTCATCAAGAATGTCAGNATTTTTTTGAATTGATCTTACAAAGTCACCTTGAGTCAAAATGCCAAGAAGTTCACTCTCTTTTCCAATGACTACAACCGCACCGGATCGATAATCTGTCATCTTTTCGAGTGCGTGCTTCAATGTTGTGTCTGGAGCAACTGTNCAGAAATCATTACCGGTGCGCATAATGTCTGAGACTTTAGTAAGTAAAGTTCTGCCGAGTGAACCGCCAGGATGCAACTTAGCAAAATCTTCTTTTACAAATCCTCGTGATTCTAAAAGAGTCATTGCTAAGGCGTCACCTAGAACTAGCATTGAGGTCGTGCTTGAGGTCGGTGCTAAATTCATTGGGCAGGCCTCTCTTTCGACGCTGGTATTAAGAATAATATCACTATTTTTACCAAGAGANGAGTCTGGCTTCCCGGTAATGCTAATTAAATTAATTTTAAACCTTTTTAAGGAAGGTAGTATGTTGAGAATCTCCTGAGTTTCTCCACTATAGCTTAGAGCAAGTACTGTGTCTCCATCCGATAAAATTCCAATGTCACCATGAAGAGCGTTTTGGGTATTAAGCACAACGCATGGAGCTCCTGTGCTATTAAGAGTTGCACCAATTTTATGACCTATGTTGTGAGACTTTCCAACTCCAATAACAACGATTTTGTGACCTGAAGAAATAGTGGACTTTAGTATCTCAATTGCTGAAGAGAAATTATCGTCAATTCTCTCTAAGAGGTTATTAATTTCATCAATTTCAATTTGGATGAATCTTTTAGCTTGGGATAAGTAGTCCATTTTACTTTATCAGTTAGATGTATTTATAGACTCAAAATCAAAGATTTACATTTAAAGCTGTAATTTAATATATATCCTTCAATTTTAGATAATTCCACAATAGTAANGATTTCTTAGAAAATAGTAATACTTAACAAATGAGGATTCTCCCTTGATTGCTTGATAACTGAGGCTATAATTTCCGCCCTCCCACAAGAAGTGGTGAGAATTAACCTTAATTATAAAACTTAAAAAAATCCCTAGGCNCGTGGATCAGCATAATATGCTGAGCACTAGATAAAATTTATCTTTGTGTGCACTACCTAAGAAAAAACTTATCATGGCAGATCTTATTGAAGAACTCGTAGAGGCTGGTGTTCACTACGGCCACCAAAGTCGTAAATGGAATCCAAAAATGAAACCATTCCTTCTTCAGAAAAGGAGCGGAGTCCACATCATAAATGTTGAAGAGACGGCTCTTCGCTTAGAAGAAGCATCTGATTTCTTGAGCAAGCTTGTTCTTGAAGGAGGCAAAGTGCTTTTCGTTGGATGTAAGCGCCAGGCTCAAGAGGCGGTACGACAAGCTGCAGAGGCATGTGGCCAGTATTATGTTAATCACCGCTGGTTAGGAGGAATGATGACAAACCTCTCAACTATTCGTAAGAGTGTCGATAGACTTGAGTACCTTGAAGGCCTTGAAAACTCTGTTGAGAAAAAGCTAATGAGTAAAAGTGAGCTAGCTTCATTGAATAGGGAAAGAGAAAAACTTCTTCGCAATTTGAGAGGTGTAAGAAATATGCGCGAATTACCTCAGGCAGTTGTCATCGTTGATTCTGCTCGTGAGCACATTGCAGTTAATGAGTCTCGACGCTTAAATATTCCAGTGGTTGCAATGATTGATTCAAATGCTGACCCTACGCACATTAAATATCCAATTCCTGCAAATGATGATGCTATCAGGTCCATNCGTATTGTGCTTCAAAATTTGATAGATCCTGTCATCGCTGCTACTGACGGTGGAAAGCTTGTTAAGAAAAAGAGACCAGATATTGATGCAGCATAAGCTGTAAATGATTCACTCTAATATAGTAACAAAAAAATAATTAATTTACTAACCTACAATTTATATACCCGATGGCTGAAATTACTGCTTCTCTAGTTAAAGAACTACGTGATAAAACGAATGCTGGCATGATGGAGTGTAAGAATGCACTCAAAGAGACGGATGGGGATGTGGATGCTGCAATTAAATTTCTTAGAGAANGAGGAGCCATTAAGGCTGCGAAAAAAGCNGACCGAGAGGCCAAAGAAGGAATTGTTGCTGCAAAGATTGATGTTGAAGCTAAGTCGGGAGTGTTAATTGAGGTGAATTGCGAAACAGACTTTGTTGCAAAGAATGATAATTTTAAGGATTTCGTTTCAGAGCTTACAGATTCTGTTGCCAGTTCAAAGGCTACCGATATTGATGCAGCGAATGCAGTGTCTAAGGGTGAAGCAAATATTGATGAATTTGTTAAGGCGAAAGTTATCGAGCTTGGAGAAAATCTTCAATTTCGTAGAATGGTAAGATATGATGTTGAAGGCTCTGGAGTTGTCGCTTCGTATATTCACTTAGGAGGTAAGGTTGGTGTCTTAGTTGAAGTAAATTGCGGCAAGGACGAGACNGCTGCTTCTGAAGATTTTCGTGAATTGGTTAAAGACTTAACCTTACATATTGCAGCAGCTTCTCCNGCGGGCATAGGTCGAGATGAGATATCAGATGACCTCGTTAACACTGAAAAAGATCTTTTCCGCAAGCAGATGGAGGATAGTGGGAAGCCACCTGAAATCATGGAAAAAATAATNGAAGGGAAGCTAGGAAAGTTTTATAGCACTGTAT